>CAYUBO010000064.1:6117-7639 GCA_964443095.1 uncultured Candidatus Peribacteria bacterium
TCTACTTTTTCCTTCTGTAAGCCAAAAGCAGACCAATTTGAAAGAATAATAACTGAGTATCCATGAGACATAACAAGTCCAAAAGTCTCGTCTAATCCATCCGTTGTATCAAAGCCCTTAATCTACTTGAAGCTTTTCTTATTTCCCGCGCGTATCGCATCATCTTCCGTTTCAAAACAGCGGAATGTTTTGGGTTTAGGAGCCTTGCTGTCTTTCGTGTAATAAATGCCTTCCTTCGCTTTCACATTACATTCAATTTCTTCTTTCGCCTTACTTACTATTGTTATGGTGACTTCCAATCCCTCTTTATCAAAAAGTTCCTCGTAACCACGCACAGTAGGACTTCCGATTATCGCAGGTATGTAAAATTCATCGCATCGAAGATCGACCTTGATGTGCTTATAAAAGTAATGACATTCAAAGATTTTGACATGCTGTTCTCCGCTTTTTTTAATAAATCGTGCATGGTAAGGCTCATCATACGGATGAGTCTTACCACCTGTTTTAGGACTAATCACATAACGATCAACTTCGAATGATTCACCATCGCGTTTGATATTGATAAAGCTAGATTCCGAAATTCCGATCTCCAATTCCCATTTTTGATTATTTACAAGATTGATGGGATACAAATTGCCAGTTCTTGCTTGGGAACGTGATGGGAGTTTCTCTTTGCTCACATAAGTATCTGTGGCATTTAGTTTCATCATTGCTACACGATACATGGATTCGCTAATGCTTCCCCGTGTCATAGGTTCACTAACACCGAAATTTCCCCTATCAAGTTCCAATAATCCCTTTTCAAAAGCTATATCAAGATATGGGGCATACCAAGATGCTATATCCGCATCATCAAACACACTGCTCCGCACTGATTCGGGAATTACGAATCCTTCGATATTTACCAGCATTTTAATAGCTTCTACTTTATTCACAGGTTGAGCAGGTCTGAATGTCCCGTTTGGATAACCATTTATCCATCCATTACTCTTCGCAAAACATATAAATACAGCAAACCATTCTTCACCAACATCAGAAAAGCAATTCTGATACTCAGAGTGTGGATTGCCCCATTCATCCATAACTTCCAGTGAATTAACATTATCACCAACAAGAATTTTAAGAAGCTCTGCCCGATTTATCGGATTGTTGGGTTTAAATGTGTTGTCAGGATAACCCGAAATAATCCCTTTATTGTACAAATACTCTATCGCATCTTTATTTAGGCTGTACTGGATGTCATAGAGTTTGAGGTCAATAGGGAGATTGTCTTCAAATCTATTGCTTGCATTTACCGAAGAAGCGAACAGAAATGTAACGAATATAAGTGAGAAATTAATTCGGGTTGGCATGGTCGCTTGGGGAAGGAAACATAACCTATATCAGTAACACCTTGTAAATTGGCTCATGTAAGTGGCTAATTAAAAGGTTGGAATGTTCCAACTATATTAAAACATAGAACAAGCGATAATTTCAACATTCCTTCGAGAATCCGCCTGCGTAAGCTGGCGGAGGAAGAGTT
>CAYUBO010000065.1:0-7329 GCA_964443095.1 uncultured Candidatus Peribacteria bacterium
TTCTCTTCAGCGCCTCCAGCTTCGCCGTCACCACCCGCGGCACCAGGTGCAGCGGCTACAGCGACAGGAGCAGATGCAGAAATGCCGTATTCCTGCTCCATGTACTTAACGACGTTATTTAACTGGACGACATTGAGCTTTTCGACCGCATCAATAACAGTCTTCTCCTCTTTTGAGAGGGAGACTTTATCTTCGGTTGCTGCTGCGTCAGCCATAGTTATAAGGGGAAAATAAAATAAAATTAGGAATCATCCTCCTTCGCTGAAGCTTCGGAGGACGAGGATGAATCATCAGAAGAGTCAGAAGATGCCTCAGCATCTTCTTTCTTTGGTTCATCGGCAGTGTCAGTTGCTTCCTCCTCCTTGGTTTCCTCGGATTCTTTGGAATCTTCGGTTGCCTCTTCCGGCTTGGCATCATCCCCCGCATCACCATCATCGCTTTTCTCCGCCATCTGCTTCAATCCCTGTGCGAATCCTGAAAGTGGAGAGCTACACATTCCGGCAAAACTTGTTAGTGGTGAATTGAGCATGCCCATAAATGTTGCAAGCAACACTTCTCGGCTTGGCAACTTAGCCAGTTCCGTAGCTTCTTCTTTTGTAAGCATCTTCCCGTCGTAGAACCCACCGATTAGTGCGACTTTGTCGTGGTCCTTGCTGAATTTAAAGGCAACTTGTGCGCCGCTCAAAGGATCAGCAAAACTAAAGATGCAGCTTACCGGTCCTTCAATAACATCATCACTCAGTTCCGGCATTCCAACTTCTTTTGCGGCTAGTTTCATCAAAGTCTTCTTCGCAACTTTCATTTCTGATTCTTCTTCGCGAAGCTTTGCTCTGAGTTCGCCTATCTCATCTACCTTAAGTCCTATGTAATGAGCGAACATTACTGACTTAGCTTCCTGGAACTTTTTAGTAAGCTCCTTAACTTGCGCGGTCTTTTGATCCTTAGTGAGTGCCATATGACTAGCTTGTAGTTAGTAGTTTGTAGCTGGTAGTAATCTCGTTGCGCTCATAGTGATGCTTCTACAAGCTACTCACTACAACCTACCAGCTTATAAAAAGGTCTCCCTTCTTTGTAAGCGTCCGGGAGACCAGCGAGGCACACGGCACGAATCACCAAGCGTGAGCCGAGTGGCCGATGCTGTATGCCTCGGAGGGACTTACGTTCGGCCATCAGCCTAGCGCCCTCGGTCTTCGGACAAACAGGTAGTTTAAGGAGCACTTGCATAATGTCAAGGGTACGCTTAGTTTTGTTCAACTTTTTTAATCTATATACTGGTTTTTATGAAAGTATTACTTCAAAAGGTTTCCGGTGCATCTGTCAAGGTTGATGAGAAAGACATCGGTTCAATAGGAACAGGATATCTCCTTCTCCTTGGTGTTGTGAATGGAGATACAGAAGAGCAGGCACAATGGCTCGCGGAAAAGATTTCCAAACTCCGTCTTTTTGAAGGTGATGATGGAACCATCAACGACCGATCATTGATCGATATGGATGGAGAAGTACTTGTCATTTCACAGTTCACTCTTGCAGGTACGTGCAAGAAGGGAAATCGGCCTGATTTTACAGATGCAGCACCTCCGGAAATTGCTGAGAAGCTCTATGACTTTTTCATAAGTGCATTGAAAGAACTTGGTGTAACAAAGGTAGAAAGTGGAGAATTTGGCGCAATGATGGAGGTTTCACTTACAAATTCCGGGCCCGTTACACTTGCGCTAGAACGCTAATTTGTTTATTTTATTAGTCTTATGGCCGCACTGATCACCAAGAAAGAGGTAGCACCTCTTCTAAAGCGTGTTGCCACCGCGAGTGGATCGTTTGATGAAAATAATCTGATGGAAGCGTTTGAGGCTGCTCAGGAAATTTATGGAAATGAACAACATTGGACAGGTGTAAGTATTTTAGAACACGTTGTCGGTGTACTTGAAACTCTGGCTCCGTTTGAGCCGGATGAAGATGCGATTATTGCATGCCTTCTTCACGATGCACTGCAAACCGGAAACATCACTGTGTCAGAACTTGAAGAACGGTTCGGTCCGAATGTCCGGTCCCTTATTAGCGGAGTACATCTTCTCTCTCATGTCACGTTGCAGGGGAGGAGAGGAACCATTGAAGATCTTCGTCTGATGCTGATGAGTGTTTCAGATGATGTGAGAACAGTATTAATCATTCTATGTGACAGGTGCCATGCACTTGAGTTCCTAGACATCATGCCGCCGGAGGATGCCAAGAGAGTTTGTCAGGATGTATTGCAGATATTCGCGCCCGTTGCAGCTCGTCTCGGTATCTACGCAATTAAGCACAAACTTGAGGGGAGAGCATTCCCGGTACTCTATCCTCATGATGCTGAGCGTGTTCGTGAACAGCTTGATCAGGTACACGAAGAGTATCCGACATTTTTAGATCGTGCTTCACAAGAGCTAAAAGATTTCATGAGTGATCAAGGTATGGAAGTGGAAGTGGAAGCTCGTGAGAAGCAGCTCTACAGCATTTTCTTAAAGATGGATAAGAAAACTGTTACACATGTGAAAGATCTCTACGATCTATTTGCTATTCGTGTAATA
Source organism: uncultured Candidatus Peribacteria bacterium (assembly GCA_964443095.1). Taxonomy (GTDB): domain Bacteria; phylum Patescibacteriota; class Gracilibacteria; order Peribacterales; family Peribacteraceae; genus CAYUBO01. Next base: position 2,562 of record CAYUBO010000065.1, read on the forward strand.
GTTCCGTCTTCGGAAGACTGTTATCAGGTATTGGGATTGCTTCACCAGATAGGTAGACCTGTAGCTAATAGATTTAAAGATTACATCGGTTTTCCTAAGCCGAACGGTTATCAGAGTTTGCACACCACGCTCATGCAATTTTCGAACATGTCCGATGATGTGTTTGTTGAAATCCAGATTCGTACGCCGGATATGCACCGCGAAGCTAAGTATGGTGTTGCCGCGCACTGGAGTTACAAAGAATATGGAGCAACTATGAAAGCAATGGAGAATGTTCAGTTCCAGAGTCTACTTGCATCACAACAGGAGGTTGGAGATGAGAGGGGAAGCAAGCTCGTGGATCACATTTTTGTTCTTACTCCAAAGGGAGGGATAGTAGAATTGCCGGAAGGAGCAACTCCTCTCGACTTCGCATTCCAGGTTCATACAGATCTTGGACTTACATACTGTGCTGCACGAGTAAACGGATCAGTTGTGTCATCAAACTATCAGCTTGAAAACGGAGACGTTGTTGAGATTGTTAAGAAATCAACGCCACAAGCTTCTCCTGAATGGATGCAACATCTAAAGATGGCTTCATCCAGGTCAAAACTCAAGAGGTATCTTTACTCTCAGAACCGTCCGGAATACATTGCTCGTGGACGGGAACTCGTAAACGCAGAACTGAAGAAGCATCGTTTACCACCGTTGGATACAGATCTTTCTCTGCTTAGGGTGTGTGACGGAGTCGCACTGTCAAAAAACCAGCGTGAAGACATTCTTGTAAAAATAGGCCAGGATTCTGAGAAAGCTTCTTCTCTTCTTCCAAGGATAGGATTGCTTTCAAATAAGTTTGGTCAGAAAGAGAAGAGCAAGGAGAAGGTAGAAGAGACATTCCCGGAAAGGGAAACTCCTCCGGTAATGGTAGAAGGGGGACTTAGAATGCCTGTCCGCTATGCGCAATGTTGCGAACCACAGGAATGGCCGCATGGGTCTATACAGGGATGTATAAACCGTTCCGGTGAAGTAATGATCCATCGCAATGAATGCAGCATGTTACGTCAGGCAAACAAGGATAGATTGATCAATGTGCAGTGGAAGTAATCCTAATCAGCCAATAGCATATCAATCACCTTCTCAACTCTGAGCTGCCATTTCAACTGGTCGTAACCCGACTGCCCTTTGCTGTAGTACGATTCCACCTCTTTCTTCTTATCAGGTGGGACTGTCGCAAGCATTGATTGAAGCATTTTATCCACATCCTTATCTTCGACCTGAACATCTTTATCCACTACAACTTTCTCAATGCCAAGGCGTGTTTTTAGGCGTTGCTCTGCTTGTTTCTTCATATCTTCCAATACTTCATCAGGCTTCTTCTTTGAGTGCTGCATCCATTGTTCGAATGTGATGCCCTGAGATTGCAATTGCTGCTCAAAATTCTTAAGTAAGTCCTTTGTCTCTTCTTCAACAAGCTCAGGTGCAAGTTCAACAGTTGTTGCTTCGGCAATCGCATCAAGAAGTTTTTGCTTTCTACCCTCTTGTTCAATCTGATTTTCTTCCTGCTCCATGCGTTCACGCATCTGCTTTTTAAATTCATCTGCCGTATCTACACCGAATGATTCTTTTACAAATTCATCTGTCAGCTTAGGAAGAGTGACCTCTTCAACTTGGGTTACTGTAGCCGAAAAAGTAACAGGCTTTCCCTGCAGTTTCTCTGCGTGATACTTATCTGGAAAGGTTAGTGTGAACGATTTCGTTTCATCTTTTTTCATTCCTGTAAGTTCGTCTTCGAATCCGGGAATGAGTACCTTAGATCCAATCACCACTTGGTGGTTATCTGTCTTAATTTCCGGAATATCTTCTCCTTTCTCGTCTTTTCCGGAAAAGCTCATCGTTATCCGATCTCCTTCCTTTGCTGCACGATCCACAGGTTCAGTCTTTTTGTGCTGATCCATCAGATAATCCATCATCTTAGCAACATCTTTATCATCAACTTTCGTATCTTTCTTTTCTATCTTGATCTTATCCACACCCTTCACTTTTACTTCCGGCTTCTCGACGAATGTGATTTTCAGACAGATTGGATCGCGACTTTCTGCTTCGACTTTGGGATGTAGAATCGGTTTAAGATCATTCTCCTTCACGAGCTTATCGAATGTTGAAGGGAGTAGTTCACGAACAGTTTCTTCAAACAGCGCATCTGCATTTACTTTCTCTCGTATCATATCTGCAGGAGCTTCACCTTCTCTAAATCCATCAATCTTGATATTTTTCCCCAGTTTCATCAATGCAGCTTCTTCTGCAGGAGCAATCTCTTCTGCGCTGAATGAAACGGTAAATTCAGTGCGACCAGCGGAAAGTTTCTTAACAGTTGGGTTCTTATCGTCTGATGACATTTTGTGAAGTGGTACGTATCAAAATTACTTTTTCTTCCAATAAACAAGTAGTGGTGTTGCAATGAAAATGGAGGAATATGTTCCAATCACTGCACCAACAATAAGTGTAAGGACAAACCATTTAACACTCTCTGATCCAAGGAAGAATAACGAACAAAGCATTATGAGTGTTGATACACTCGTGTTGATCGATCTGCGAATACTCTGGTGCAGACTTCGTTCTGCAACAGCTTCGAATTCCTCATTCCTGTGTTGCAGGGCAAGGTTATCTCTAATTCGATCAAAAATAACAATCGTATCATTTACAGAGTATCCAAGAATGGTTAGTAGAGCTGTAATGAAGAGCGTGTCGAATTCAAATGTTGTAATTTGGCTTATTATCACAAATATTCCAACGGTTATCAGGACATCGTGAAGCAGTGTAATAACTGCAATAATTCCGAACCTCCACGGACTTAAACGTCTCGGTACTCTCCTAAAGGCGAATGCAATGTAAAGAACAATCGCACATGCTGCGATGCTCAGTGCCATTATAGATCTACGTTTCAGAGTTGCACCAACAGTAGGACCGATAGTTGTGAACTGCAGCTCTTTGAGTTCTCCTGTCGTATTTGCAAAGTGATCCAGAAGTGCAAGGTGCTCCTTGTTGCTAAGATCCCGCATACGGATGAATACAGTTCGGTCTCTTGTTTCTGCAATTGAAGTGTTTCCAATTGGCACTTCACTTTCAAATGTATCCATTGCATCCGAAATATCAGTTTTGCTCACACCATCGGGCAGAGCGAGCTCTATCAGTGTTCCTCCAGTGAAGTCGATACTTACCTGAGGACCGGGAGCGAACAGTATGACTGCGCTTGCAACGCAGAGTATCGCTGAAAGGACCAAAAAGTACTTTGCTGGCTTAATGAAAGACATATCGCAGGAGAGGGTACGGTTTAGAGTGGATCAAGTCCAGAGAATAGGGAATCTAATCTTGGGTATTGCTGAGCGTAAGAACAGATACATTTCTATTATAATCAAGAGACCAGAGAATCGTGCCAGTTAGATCACCAAACAGCGCAGAAGAAGATATGGGGCTATTTAATACTTCTGATACTGATTCAGTATTGAGTTTGCCTCCAGCATAATGTGAAAATGAAGGGGCTGGAGGGGTTGGCAGGAGAATCTGATCACGGTTCTTCTTTTGAATCAGGGCATCAAATAGATCAGAGTCGGAACTAATAACATATTCATTTCCTCTGGTAGCACTCAAGAAATTTCTTGGAGAAGTGCTGTTCTTTGTATGAGTTTGTTTCCAGAGCCCCTTATTCTCTGTCTTCTGTTCAATAAGATTGGTGTCGTTTCTAATATCACGTGCACGGAACCTGCTATCAAGCACTCGTTCTGTTATGCGATCCTGTGACAGATTATCTGCAAAGGACTGATGTAATTCATCCAGTCTCCTTTCAAGTTCTTTCTGCGAGTTCATACTTCCTTCGAGTGCGAATACTGTTTCGCCTGATGCGGTCTGTGCAATATGCAGCGCTGAAGAGCGTGAAGCCAGAGGCAAAATATGAAAAGCAAAACTCACCGATGACCCGAACAATTTTTCAATTGCATATAGAATTGTTCCTTCTATCACAACAGCATCATCTTTAGGCATGGAAGAGAAAAATGTTTTTATAAATTCTGCAGGATCAGAAATGTGTAGTGCCATAACGGAGTTTTCCTGCGATGAAAGATTCCGATCCATAAGATCCTTATACATAGGCTTCTTCTTGTGTGCAGTGAGTGTTGTATTGTCATGATCGTACCCAATCATAAGATTATCCGATTCATTGAGTAGCAGATGTTCAATCATTGAATCAATCAGTATCTCTGATTCAGGAAACACTTCTGATTTGAGGTAAATCACTGATTTACTGTTTTTATGAAGTCGCTTAAGTCTTTGGTAAGAGATGTTAAAAGCGAGAGTGCTTCTGTCTTCACGCAAGAAAGATACAACTTTGGGTGGGGAAACATCTACAGAATAAGATCCGAGTTGCAAGTTACCATTTCCTTTTTCCTTCTTAAAGATCGCATGGCCAATGCTGCCGTCATCTAATTTAATAAATGCGATGGAGTGATCAGACGAGTCAGCTGGCATTGGAAATGATTCATCAAACCGTTCACTAATCTCATCTGGAATAGATGTGAATATTGCAAGTGTGTGATCTGCGGGAAGAAAATGTGCTGGTGTCTTGGAGTGCACTGTTAATATCCAAAGACCCAGAACAATTGCTACAGCAAGAGCAGCGCTCCCAGTAAGTGCAAGCGTAAGTGATGTTGAGATATGGAGCTTTCTGAACCGCATTATTTGTATTGTAACTTAAAGCTCTTAGTCTTTGACAAAAATTGCAGATGAGTTACAGTAC
>CAYUBO010000066.1:0-7313 GCA_964443095.1 uncultured Candidatus Peribacteria bacterium
CAGAAGACGTACCTCAGGCACTCAGAACTATTGCAGGAGAAATACGCCCGTTCTTACGGAGTATCATCAACGTTTTAATACAGAGAGGAAAGCGTCCTGATTCAGAGTAACCTTCCCCATCTTCTTAAGTCTCTTTTTACCCTTCTTCTGCTTTTCTAGAAGTTTTCTTTTTCGTGATACATCACCACCATACAGATGCCCCGTCACATCTTTTCTGAATGCAGGAAGAGTTTCACGCGCTATCACTTTTGCTCCGATCGATGCTTGAATTGGTATTTGATACTGCGCCTTTGGGATCACTTCCTTTAGCTTTTTGCAAATGATTGCACCCACCTTCTGCGCTTCACTCTTGTGGACGATAGTACTCAGAGCTTCAGCGGGTTCACCTAGCAAAAGGATCTGCAGCTTTACTAAATCCCCTTCTCTGTAGCCAACCGGATCATAACTCATAGATGCGTAACCTGATGTTGCAGACTTCAGTTGGTCAAAGAAATCTAAGACGATTCCTTGGAGAGGTACCTCAAAATGCATGAGGACCCGATCTTCTTCTAGATACTCCATAGATTGCTGACTTCCGCGCCGATCTTGCACGAGAGTCATTACAGGACCGATGTCATTTGATCTGCAGACGACTTCGAGCTTCACCCACGGTTCACGCACCTCCTTTATATAAGTGGGTTCAGGGAAGTCTGCCGGATTACTAATTAATGCAGTATCTGGTTCATCTTCCTTCAACATGCTCGTACGCACGATCTCGCCCGCATTCTTTGCACTAAGTTGAACCTCATACAAAACGCTTGGTGCAGTTATCACAAGAGCACAATTATGCTCACGCTCGAGACGCTCCTGAACAATATCCATGTGAAGAAGTCCGAGGAACCCACATCGAAAACCATTTCCGAGAGCTGCATTCCTTTCCGGCTCTGTAACAAGGGCAGCATCATTCATCTCAAGCTTTTCTAATGCTTCTCTAAGCTGAGGATATCCATCTGCTTCTGTGGGATAAAGTCCGGCAAAAACCATCGGCTGAACTTTCTTATATCCGGGTAGTGGATCTGCACCCTTATTTGATGTGATGGTATCTCCTGTTCGCACCTGCTCTACATCCTTCGCTCCGGAAACAATGTACCCAATCTCTCCTTCCTTTAGTGACTTATCTGCAATGTACCCCGGACCAAAATGACCGATCTCTAAAACTTCAAGCTCTGCACCGGTTCCTCGTAGATGAATCTTCTGCCCTTTCTTAAGATCTCCATTCACCATACGAACATACGCAACTGCTCCACGGTACGGATCCATCACTGCATCGAAGATAAGTCCGCGTGACGAATCGGATTCTGATGTTTTCTTCGGCACAGGTATGCGATCAATGACAGCATCCAGTACCTCCTCAACTCCCCTTCCTTCCTTTGCGGATATATGTAGGATCTCATCCTCCTTGCACCCCAGAAGTTTACTTACTTCGTGCCCGACTTTCTCTGGCTCTGCTGCAGGCAGATCAATTTTATTCAGTACCGGAATTATTGTGAGATTATTCTCAAGCGCCATATAAAGAACAGCAAGAGTCTGTGCCTGTATTCCCTGAGATGCATCAACCAAAAGGATGGCTCCTTCGCATGCAGCGAGAGATCTACTGACTTCGTAACGAAAATCCGTGTGCCCTGGCGTATCAATCAGATTCAACTGGATATCCTTATACTGCATACGCACCGGCTGCAGCTTGATGGTAATCCCCCGCTCTCTCTCGAGCTCCATCGTATCAAGCATCTGTTCCTTCATCTCTCTCTTTTCGAGAGTCCCTGTCTGTTCGATCATGCGGTCTGCCAGAGTCGACTTACCATGATCAATATGCGCGATAATGCAAAAATTACGGATATCCATTGATCTCGAATATCCTAAAGAGTAAGCCAAAAAAAGGCTAGAAGTATATGCATTCTTTTAGTGATACTAACTTACCTGTCTCATTACTGTCCTCTGACCTGTCTCTGGATCCTCAAAAATAATGTCCTTTATGTTCTCAGCTGTTGTCTGGATTTTCCATTCCCAGTCTTTATTTTCAACATCCATTACCCCTTTTCCACTTTGGCCCTCAGAGCCAGCTCCAATTTGCATGTACTTATGTAGAGGACTATCCAGATCAGCCATCTCATCTGTGCGCAGTTTTCCTAAGACAACTCCTCTATCTTTAAAACGAATTGTTACGTTTAAGTTTCGCCATTTAAGAGTAAATGGTTCAGCATCCGGGTTTTCATGGAAAATAGCAACGAGACCCCGACCAACCTCTGCCATGTCTGACCTTCTTTTGAATATGTAATCCGTTACATTTGCATTAATTGGGAACACAATTATTCTTCCGTCCCCCTCTGCAGGCTGACAAGCGAGATACTTCTTCAGACTATCTGATACTTTGCCGTTCTCTACATACCCTTGAACAACTTGTATCTTTTCTCCATCCCATACTCTCACAGACATGTAGTAATCATTTCTTCTTATCGCAACACCCTTCCTTAACTCATGGTAAATATCCATCGTCCTCGGAATGAACGCAACTTCATCACCGTGTAGTCCGCGCTTTTCTTTGCGATGAGCGAGTGTTGGATACCTAAGCTGCTCAAACACATACTGCCGAATTTCTGCATTGGGATCCGTGCGGACGAGTATCCCTGTCCTTTCATCAGGCATTTTGACATACTCCATTGTCATACCTGAAAGCCTTTCTCTAACATTGTGCTCAGATACCGTCTCTCCACTGTTTGTACACGTTATCTTGTCATAATTCCCTGCTCGGAAATCATTCACTTTTCCTCTGATGGCTGTACCGTCATTGAATTCTATTCTGAGATACTGATACCAAAGATACCGCGTATCACTTCCGAAGTTCTTTGCATCATAGAAGAATCCCCCGTTCTCTCTCTCAACAATATGACTTCTGCGTATTCCTTCGCGCATCTTTATCCACTCTCCTCCACGTTCAGATCCTGCTTCTGTCTTTGAGAATATGTAAAATCTGTAATCAAGTGGCTTCGTATGCCTTTGTCCATTATTCCGCTCCAGCTTTGCTCTGCGCCTATCGAAGAATACTTTAGCTGGCACGAACTTCCACGTGTACCTGTAGTACGTTTTTCCCTTCACGAGGTACGGCCTTGTCTTGCATTCCATGGATCCCATTCCTCCATCGAGCTTGACTGTCTCAATTGTGTTTCTGTCTGGATTACCAACTTTATCTACCACCAACCTTTGAGTCTTTTCAACTCCATTTTCATCTTCGTTCGCAACATACAGGATGTTTCCTTCACCGTGTATCCAGTGAGGATGCCCCGCAATCACCTCCCACTCGAATGCATCGTCACGATCGTGCGGGACCAGATCAAACCTCTTTTTAATAAGCTCATCGTGCCTTCGCTTGACCATTGCAACAACTCTCTGGAATGCCTGATTCCTTCTTCCGTAGAAATCCCAATCTGCCGTTGCAAGAAACATCTCAATATTATCCCAGTCCCATCTACGCAAATCCTCAATGGCCTTTGCCACTCTTCCCCCCGGATCGAATTCCGGATGCGCTCGCATAAAGTGGCCTACAGCCTTGAGTTCATTGTAATGAGCCGCTTTCACCCACCACGGACCTCTAAATGGGACACCGATGTATCGCATTCTTTCATACGAATCTTTCAGTTTACTAACTACGATATCGTATTCATCTTTAATGACTTCCGCCCGTTTTTCTTCATCCTTTTCTTCTGGTCTGGCAAATGCTAAGTCAGATAACTGTGAAAGGGTGATCTTTCTCGCATTTCCAGTGAGATGTGGCATTACTCCTTCCGGAAGTTCAATCTTGAATGATTGAGGCTTCTTTCTGAATTGATCAAGTGTTCGTGGAGTACGATTCTCCTTCCATGTACCACCTGACCTGCCTGGGAACGCGCCTGCAGCCGGGACAGAAGATCTTGTCACCGTTTCAACGTATGTTCCCGGGTTATCTAATTGCTCGTGCGCTCTCTGAAGCATCATTTCCGCAACAGTTTCTCCATTCTCCCCAACAGGGAGATCTTTCACCTGTACACCCCAAACTATTTGCTCTCCCGTAATATCAGCTTCAAATTCAATATCAGAATCTTCATATTCCATCCTCGCATTAGTTGCTGACTCTTCAGGATTTAGAACTAACGAACAAAACTGAAAATTAGACTGTGGATATTCATACTTATCCTCATACTCCTGCTGTTGTCTCTGCCTCTTTTCTCCACGTACTCTGTCTCTTTCCACTGCTTCCAAGTGGCGCTGCTGAGTAAGGTACGCTGCATGTAAATATGCAGCTTCTGTCATAACAACACCAATGTCTTCTCCACTTACATTTTCTAAATCAAACCAACCACTATCTGTCTTTAGCTCATCAAATCCACCTTTCCATTTAACTGTTCCATCTTCTGATTTGGTGAAAAGAACTGGGCCACCAAACTTTCCAATTATCCGCTCGAATTCATCAAAGAATAGTTTTCCGTTCTGGTCATCAAGAAACTCCGTTAGATCTTTTCCGCCAGTAATAGTTTTATAAACCTTTGGATCTGTAAATCTAATCTGCTGCAACTGTCTGAAGTACGCCAATATAAACATTTTCTTACGAACCAATTCCTTCTGCCATTCGTTGAATTTGTGGCTAGCCAGTATGTCTGTCATCTGCCCGTTCGAGAACCCAGCAATTATATCGTTCGTACTTTCTCCTACAGTGACTTCAGAACCAAGCAAAGCGAGCACAGAAGTCGGTGTGAACTCAAGAAACTCTTTAATCGCCTTCTGAATATCAAATGCGGATAGAGCATGAACCGTAATGACAACTCCAGCAATAGCCCAACCTGCCGGACCAAACGCTATGGTTGGAGCAAGCAAAGAAAGTCCCGCAGTATCTGCACCAACTCGAAGAAGTGCATTATTTCGTATGTTTTGTAAATAGCTCGTTACGCTCTCCATCTTCACTTCTACACCAGTCTCTCTATGTCTATAGAACCCTCTTGATACTTCTGCAAAGCCTGCCTGATTGAGCTGGGCTCCCATGTTATCAATAATATGTCTTAGGTTACCTTCTGCTACTTCAAGTGCCTTCAAATCCATGCAAAGCGCAAAGATATCTAGTGCACAACCCGCAATATGCAGTGTCTTTGCGAATGCTCCTGCCTTTGCCCAGGCGCTCTGCCCCATATTTCTCATGGCCCTAGCAATCATTATGTCATCTGCAGCCTGAAGAGCAGGTGATTTGCTAGATGCTGCAACCATTCGAGTAACTGGACTAACTGCCTCATCTGAAAGTCCCAAGAGTTCTGTAATCGGAGCAGGAGTAACAAACTTTGTAGGAACAGAACCGACTGAATCAGTCACTCCTGCAACAAGACGTCCAACTCGTTCAACTCCATCAGCTCCTGCATCCAGAGCAATCTCCACTGAGCGTGGGGGGAGAATTGTGAGGGCATGATACGCAGAATCACTCCTGAGTAATCTCAATGTGTCATCCAGTGGCATGCCATTCATTGCACATCTTCGAGTTGCCACATCAAACATGTCATCTGCAACACCATGTGCCCTGTCTACAAATCCATTTACTCTTCCTGTTCGCGCTGTGCGAATACGTTGTAATTCAGCTGATCTGAGCCATTCATCCGGCACATCATCTAAGAACCTTAGAAGCTCGGGGCTATCTACTCCTGCACGGAGCGCACTTCGCCCAGCAGATCTTCCTGCTCTCTGAGCAGCCATTGCTTCGTACCTCATCTCAAGAAGTGCAATACTGGTTGCATCGTAGGGTCCACAAACTCCTATACGACAAAGATACATTGCCTCTTTCCTAGTGAGACCTCCATACTGCATAAGAATACGAACCTTTTCGTAGAGATCACCAAGCTTCCAGCTTCCATCAGGAAGCATTTCTCCTGCCCCGTGTGCTCTCCAAATTGCCTCAGTTAGGATACCTGATTCGGATGGATGATCGAACCTTCTCGCAAACTTCTTTCCAAATTTGCTATTTAGCCTATCAAATCCTAATCCTCCACGTGCCTCTCTTGACATGTCTACAGAATGCAAAGCTACCGCTGCATCATCAAGTTTATATGTCTTACTAAATAGTGCAGTGAAGAATTTTCCTTCCTGATAGTTCACATGCTTTCCTCCAAGTACATAGAGAACTGCACGGTCTACCTTGTATTCCACATATCTAAGGGGTGCTCCAAGTATTGGCCTTCTGTTAAGTGCAAGCCAAACACCCGCACCGACCCCAGTCCAAAATACCCATGAAGGCAACCCACTACCCAAATCAATCTCACGTTGCTTATGTACTTCAGCAGCTTTTTGCACCCTCTTCTGCCAATTTGGAAATGCTCGTTCAAATTCTGTATTATCTTTCCTTATCTGCCCTTTAAGACGGAACCATATCTTCAACTTTGCTTTATTATCATTACCATTTACAACATTTCTTGCCTCATCCATTGTTAGTCTTACACCAGGCTCTTCAAGTAACTTAAGTACTTCTGCCTGCTCTTCATCTGAAAGTTCGTGAAAAGCAATATCCTGTTCACGTGGATCCAGTTCATGCAATAGATACTCAGCTATTAAATTATCTTCTGTAAGTGGCTGCACGATTTTTTCCAACTCTTCCTGCAATTTCACCATTCCCTCAGGAGGATCATCCATGTCCCACCAAGGCATGAAGAAACGACGCACTGAACGGTACGACTCGATGACATTGTCAGTCACCCAATCAGCAAGCACTTCTTCTTTTGTTTCATCTCCAAGTGAATCTAAAGTTTTTTCAAGAGACTCTATATGCTTCTCTGCCATGCGAATATGATCCTCTCTTAGTTCTTTTTTTGTATCTGCAGGCACCCATATATCTGAGTCATCTACCGCCTCAACATACTCAACTCGTAAATGTTCCCATCCTGCAAGCTCTAACATAATCCGGAACTTAGTTTGAATAATATCCGGAACAATAACCCCAGTTTCTTCATGAATAGTTTTTCTGTCTTCGGCTAACCTCTTAAGGTCCGCACCGGACCTGAAGTCCAGATCCTCATTATACTCTCTAAGTTGATCCATAAATGAACCGACAAGGACAGCAGTAAGATTTATACTTTCGTAATTAGATACAGGTAGATCTCTGTCTGATGCTCTAGCGGCTTCAGATAGGGCATTCAAATCTTCATTCTTTTCGTGCCTCTGACAAATCTCACGCATACGAACTGCAGCGTTTCGTACTGCTCGATCTTCACTATCTACATTATCATCAGCAAGTTTACTCATACTCTTCGCAATCTCATCAATCCTTGTCT
>CAYUBO010000067.1:0-7202 GCA_964443095.1 uncultured Candidatus Peribacteria bacterium
TCTGCAACGCGCGGCGATAACCAAGGCAGAGGAGCAACACTAAACCAAGCAGAGGCAGATTATTTCGTAAGCAAGTGGGAAGGCTTCCTCAAAAGAGACTCCTACTACCGACTGTCATAGCAGCATCAATCAATGGGCAAATCTTCGTTGCCATTTTGCAGATGTCGTAATGCTCTTCAATGATAGAGCAATTTTCTGGAGGTTCTGGATGTGTAAGTAGTGCACTGACTTTATTCGCCATTGCTTCTGTGTCCAAAGACGGAACGATATGTATACCAATACCAAGGTTTAGAATATCCAGAGGTCCTCCAGCGGCCTCAAATGCAACCACCGGTGTGCCTAGCAGCATGTTCTCGATACTAACAAGACCGAATGGCTCCTGACGGGAAGAAAGAGCAAACACATCAAACAGTTCATAATACGGCTTAGGATCTTTCTGTTCACCAACAAAATGGATGATGCTATCCATTCCCATGCGCTCTACATCCTGTTTTATAAGTTGCGCATGCACATGATCCACTGTTCCCCCCACCCACACAAAATGAACTGGTTGATCCGAATGTTGCTGCACATGTTCTGCCATCTGTAACCACAGATCCACTCCTTTACGTGGATGAATGCTACCCGATCCTCCCACTATCAGTGCATTCTCCGGTATTCCAAGTTCGTTTCGCAGATCCCCAGCTATTGCCTCATCGCTTCTCTTCCACTTACTGCACTCAATACCATTCCGCACCAGTGTTACTTTTTTCTCATCCACTCCAATTTTGTCACACAGTACTTCTTTAACGTACTCCGAAATTACGATGTAGTGTTGCGGGTAGTCGCATAGTAAAGATCTTGTAGAAGATGAAAGTTGGCTGAAAGACATTTCGCCCTCATGCACATGACAGATGACCGGTACCTGCAATGCCTTTGCAGTATGCAGGAATTCGTATGAATGTGAATTCAGATAGAAGAGATCTGGTGCCCGATTTGCACCGAACGCACTGGGACTCTTGGGTAATGCTCCGGCAAGATCGTAGTGCGATGTAGGGTAGAGTTTTGCAAATTCCTGTTCCATCTGACCACCCCGAAGCAACAATACATCCACCTCATAAGAAGAGAGATCCAAATACTTGAGAAGCAGGTGCAATATGACCGGTGCACCGGTTAATGTGGCTTCATGACTGACAAATGTGACATAAGGCCCAGACATAGGGATACAGAATATCTTAAAACCATCTGCACGTCGTCCATTCATTTCTGTTAAGCTGGAGCCCCTATGCGCATGTTATTCCTAAGTCATAATGCACAACTGGAGGGGGCACCGCTGCATTTATTACGTCTGGCAGCACTGTTCCATGGACAAGGACATCAATGCGACTTTGTCGTTCCACAGAAAGGCCCTTTGTTGAAAAAAGCAAAATCTATGCAACTGTCATGTTCAGCAGTCCGATCACTGTTCTCAACAAATTCCGGAGGAAGCCAAATGAAAAGACTTTGCAGAAGATGCAAACCCGTCGTCGTATTTGTAAACACGATATTGGGATTCCGGTTACTTCCTTTCATACGTACCCTCCTTCCGGATGCCAAGTTAATCTGGCTGATCCACGAATCAGAACGTGCACACTACATGCGCCTTTACAGTATTGATCCGGAAATATTTGCCATCCCTGATCGTGTTGTATTTGCATCTAAACACACGCAGGATATTTACAACGACTTGGACAGAGGTAATTTTTGTTGCATTCACTATGGCATCAACGTGGAGGAACTTGCTGCGACTACGAAAAAAGCAGACCGTGCTCTTCTACGTAGAAAATACAATCTCCCGCAGGATGCACGTATTGTTACATGCCTTGGTACAATCTGCCCACGCAAGGGGCAATTTGAATTCGTAACGAGTGGAATAAAAGCACTCATGCAGCGCAAAGAGGATCCGCTTCACTTTATGCTGGTTGGAAACACATGGAACGAACACAAACCATACCTTGCAAGGATGCTAAAGCTTGCACAGCAAAATGGTTTTTCAGCACACGTTCACTATCATCCAGCCACAGAAAAAGTTCACGAGATATACGCTCTCTCAGACATATTTGTATGCAATTCATTTATTGAATCTCTTCCTTTCGTCGTAATTGAAGCCATGGCTTGTGGACTTCCAATCATTGCAAGTGCCACATATGGAACGAGAGAGCAAATTGAACACCGTAAGGATGGATTACTGGTTCTGCCAGGCAATACCAAGATGCTAAGCAAAGCTATTCTGGAATTAAACGATAATCCGGAGACTGCTTCCATCCTCGGAAAAAATGCACAAGCAAAAGCAGCAGAACTTTTTAGTGAGCATCGTATGCTTGCACAGTACTGCAACATGCTGGAAAAAATAAATACCACTAGCGACTTGCTACTACAGAATTCCGAACTTTGCACAACGTTTGCCACGGGTTGTCGATAAACTGCCCGAGTACACTCTCAGCATACTTTTGGTCATTTGCTATGCGAGGATATAGCACCCAAGTGATGGGAATATTCAACCAGTTACAATACACAACAAGATGATAGAAACTCTTGAATAAATGACCCATAGGAACATTCCATCCCGCCTTATTAAATGACTGCCTGATGGCTTCTGGATGACGTATGCACAACACTAAATGAGATGGTCTGATACCTGCCAGTTCCCATGCTTTAAATGTTTTAACAAACCGAGGATCCTTAACGAAAGCCGGCCATTGTCTATCCATTTTATGAGCACACCCTTCTATGAAACTTTTCAGGTCTTTATTTTCTTTTAAAGAGTCGACTATTTCTTGATTTATATCCACAAACGGCTTGTATTCCATCCCTCCCCCAAAAGGGGAATTGCCACCTCCGATATTATTCATTTTCAAATCACCAACATCCAGACCCGCTTCCTGAAGTACTTGCATAAATAGCGTCGTTCCACTGCGCCCTGTACCAGTAACAACTGTCCCTAAACTATGGCTTCTCTTTGCATTCGTGTGTGCACGCAAAGCTACTCTATCCAAGACATTACCCACAGCTTTTTGCTCGCTAGGCGAAACTACGCCATGCACCTTTACAATCTTTCCATCTTGCATACAGAATATCCTATCGCATATTTCGGAAAGCTGTGGCTTGCTTTGTCCCACCATAACAACGGTCTTACCCTGAGACTTTAATTCTAGAAAAGTCTCCATGCTTTTTTGCCGGAACGATTTGTCTCCAACAGCCGATACTTCATCAAGAAGATAGATGTCTGCATCCGTATGAACAGCTGCGGAGAACCCCAAACGCATTTTCATCCCATTACTGTAATATTTAAAAGGAATATCTTTGTGAGATTCAACTTCTGCATAATTTATAATCTCCTGCAGAAGTTTTTTTGATTCTTTGTGCGTCATCCCATTGAGCAAGCCATGAAAATATGCATTTTCATATGCAGTTCTCTCAGGATGAAAACCGGCACCAAGACCAAAAAAACATGAAAGCTCTCCATTACACTTAACTTTCCCACTATCAGGTGGAAGTAATCCTGCAAGGATACTCAAGAGAGTTGTCTTTCCGCCCCCATTCGGACCATAGATCCCTACCCACTCACCTTTTTTTATAGACAACGAAACATTATCCAAAGCTTGGACACTCCAGTGTGGTTCTTTCCGTTTTCGTTGAATAATATGATCGCGGAGCAAATTTGAATGTATCCGCGAACTCTCAAATCTCTTTGATATACCTGTGCATGAGAGAATTGGGGAGGCCATATGGGGTTATGATACTACATCATAATCAGCTAAATTTAGTACTCTTGGAGGAAGTATCTGCTACGACGTCGGAAGATTATAAATCCAAGAACAAAAATCAATGCATATAGAACCGTAAACGCAATTATATGTTCGAGAGCAGGAGAACCTGTCGATGAAGTTAGAATCGTGCGTCTTGCATCATCAATAATCACTGAGAGAGGCTGGAAACGTACAAACAACCCCACAAGACTCCAGATAGATAATTCAACACCCTGCTCTATTACTTGAAGTGCCTCTCGTGTAATTGGTCCTTTTACAGAATATGCATATGCAATAGGAGTTAGCCAGAATAGTACTTGCAGACACACATGCCAAAGATGAGGTACATCACGAAACTTGAGAGAGTATGAGCTTAGAATCATACCAATTCCCATTGCTAGTAGATTCATCTGTAGCACCAGGATGACGAAATAAAGAATTTTGGGTGTGAAGACAGTGAAATTTGAATCCAGTATGTATGCAAAGAAAATGAATATTGCAAAGTGCGTGGAAAATATGATTGTATTCCTGAAGCCAACCACAAAAATAAACAAGTAACGTGGAAAGGCGACTCTGCGGAAAATGCTTTTCTTTTCAAAGAGCATTGAAATACATCCCGAAGTAGTACTAGAAAAATATTCCCAGATTATGAGACCCAGAAAAAGATATAAACGGAACTGGGAAATACCAACATTCATTAGGACTCCGAAGACATAGAGCAACGCAAAGAACCTTGCGAGAGGCGGCATAAATGACCACAAGTAACCTAAGATTGATCCACGATACTTCAAAACAAAGTCTGCCCATCCCATTGTGAGAACTGTACGGGTAGCCTGTGTCCAAGTTAGCGATCGTTTAGACATAGAAGAATTCTATTACATTATTTTTTCTTTCTCCTTATCCATCCAAATCCCGCAGCAGCACCTGCAGTGATAACTACGAATGCTGCAGGTCCTGTATCCCCTATCGGCCCTTGTTGCTGCAAAACAGAAGCAAACATTCCTAGAGGAAGCTGATACTGAATGGGTTGCACAGTCGGCATCATCGGCGGATATGCAGTGCGTGGATACGTAGGCTGCGGATATGGGTACTGTGGCACCATAGGTGGCCTGGCAATCGGAGGTGCCGGTACCGACGGTCTTGGCTGAGGCTTAAGTGATACAGAGGAAGATGATGATTCTTCCTTCCTGCATTTTGAACTGCACCCATCACCATTCTCATCGTTTCCATCATCACATTGTTCCTTTTTGCTACGCACTCCATCTCCACAATACGGTTTCGTGCAATCCGGACGACAGCGAGCAAATGATTTCATTGAATTCTTATTTCCTGCATCGCACTCTTCTCCTTTTTCTTTTACTCCATTTCCACACTCAGGTGCTTTTTCTTCTTCAGCTGCTGACTTCTTCCTGTCAGGTCTTTCTCCTCTGCATGCTTCAGAGCATCCATCTTTATTTTCATTATTACCATCATCACAATCTTCCTTCTCATCTAAAACCCCATCACCACAGAATGGCAACATGCATGTAGTACGGCAGCGATCCGGGACCGTATCCGCATTCCCCGGCCCCATGTCACACTCTTCTCCGTTCTTCCAGTCTACAACAAAGTCCCCGCAATACGGCATTGAGCAATCTGTACGACAGGCGTTAGAAACTGTGTCTGAGTTGTCGGTTCCATCATCACATTCTTCCTGATAGAGCCAGTCTGATACACCATCACCACAGAATGGTTTCTTGCAATTTATTCGACATACATCCGGTTTTGTATCTGAGTTTCCCGCTCCTTCATCACATTCTTCCCCCTTACCCACAATTCCATCACCACAGTACTCCGGGATCTGCGCAACGACGTGCTCGGGCTCTTTAGGTTCGGATGGAGCAGGATGTTCAGGCTCTCCTCCAACATCAATTGGAGCCTGCGGTTGTATATCTCCGCTTTTGGGATCATCAAACATCATTTGCATAATTGAATCCATATCCCACCAGGCATCTATGTGACTGGGATACTCGGATGATTGTGCTTTTGAGGATATTTGTACTTTTGAGGATGACCTCTGACAATCTCCACCAGAAAAACCATCAGGCCCTAAGTCACCAAAACAATCAAAGGTCCCATCGAAACCCGATGTGTTTCCTGCAGCCGCTTCATGTGATTCAGATGATGAGGATGAGGATAAATATGATGAGGATGATGAAGATGATTCACTGTCATCAAAGGAATCATACGGATTGTATGTCTCTTCGGACGAAGATTCCTCCTGATCCTCCGGAGTAGAAGATGCATTGTTATCGTCATCATCATCTCCGTATGGGTTGTAACCGGATTCGCTACTTTGGCCCGTACTCTGCACTCCATAATCACTTGCGTAATATCCGGCACTGGAAGCTGAATCTTCCTTTTTGCATTCTCTATCACACCCATCTCCTGGTTTTATGTTTCCATCATCGCACTCTTCTTCACCAACCTTTTCCCCATCTCCGCAAGTTGTAACACACTCACTTGGTTCCTCATTGCATTTATACCCTGGTTCTACATTACATTTGTCAGAGCATCCATCTTCCCTGTCTGTATTTCCATCATCACATGCTTCACTGGCACGTATGTTTCCGTCTCCACATTCTGTAGTGCATTTACTGGGAGCACCTTCGCATTCAAAAAATTCTTCAATTGAACATACTTCACTACAACCATCTCCTTTTGTTCTATTTTCATCATCACACTTCTCTGCTCCAAGAATTATTCCATCTCCGCAATCAACGATGCATTGACTTGGTGATCCGGTGCAATTCCATCCATTTTCCTGATTGCATCCTCCATCACAACCATCTCCTTTTTCGGTATTCCCATCATCACAATCTTCCTCTCCAAGCACATGACGATCTCCACATGTTGTACTACAAATACTTGGCTCACCACTGCACTGAAAATACTCTTCAGCTTTGCATTCGCTATCACATCCATCTCCGGCATGAGTGTTCTGGTCATCACATTCTTCAGGTTGCTTGACCATGCCATCGCCACACCTAGGAGTGCACACGCTTGGAGATCCCGTACATTCATACCCCTGCTCCGGCATGCAATTTGACGTGCATCCATCTCCATTATTGGAGTTGCCATCGTCACACTGTTCGTTTTGATCCATCTGTCCGTTCCCACACTTCCTAGTGCAGACACTCGGTTGACCAATGCACTCCCACTCATCCATAACTTTGCACATGGTGCTTGGATTATTCCTGTTATGACAACCTCCAATGTCTCTGAATGTACAGATGCCACCATCAGTCTCACATTGAGCCCACCCCTGCGCATTATCACACGTACTAATCCAATTCATTAAATCGACTGTACAAGTTCCAATGTGTTTGCCATCAGAAAATCCTAAATACTGAAAATGGCCTTCGTTATGGCACATCGCATGCAGTGGTGTTGAGT
>CAYUBO010000068.1:0-7165 GCA_964443095.1 uncultured Candidatus Peribacteria bacterium
CGGAACAGTTGCAAAAACAACGTTAGGAGTCATATGGGAAAGAAGTGCGACTGCTTCATATGCTTTTTCCTGATCTTTTCTGTGAAAATATTGCTCACGAAGCGTCTCAAATTTCTTTCGTACAATCTTCTCACGAGAGCTTGGTTCCATGAAATCTAATACATAGGACCTGTATCCGCGGGCTGTTGGTATTCGACCGGCAGAAACATGTGGTTGCTTGAGGAATCCCTGATCCTCCAAAGCCGCCATCTCATTGCGAAGAGTAGCTGAACTACATGTGAAGTATCCATTCTCAATCAAACTCTTACTTCCCACCGGAACTGCTGTTTCTATGAACTTATCAATAACAGCAACGAGTAGCTTGCTCTGGCGCAAATCCATGCACGGATAATAGCACTCATGGCCTAAGAGTGCTAGGAAGTTGGTATAAAAAAATTGCTTTGAATAAGGGAATGGATAAAGAATCCTAGGAATCCTACGATTCCAACGATAAAGATTAAGAGTGATATTACGAATATCCTTTAGTATCCTTATCCTCGGATTCCTTGGATTCTTAGGTTCCCTTTTGTAAAGGATTAGGATTTTTCCTTTTTTCCTGCTGCCATCCTCTTCCTAAACCTCTCAATACGTCCCCCCTTCAACTCACGCTGCTTCTTACCTGTGTAGATAGGGTGGCACATCCTACAAACTTCAACATTCTGCTCCTTGGTTATGGATGGAATTTCAAATACGGCACCGCACGAAGTGCATGTTGTCTTCGCATCGTCATGAACCTGTGGATGAATGCCGGATTTCATAGCGAGTGAAGTGTACTGATCAATTAGCTAATTTCAAGCAAATCCCCTATTTCTTCTTCTTTTTCTTTGCTGGCGCCTTCTTCGCAGGCTTCTTCTTGGGTGCTGCTTTCTTTGGGGCCGGCTTTTTCTTTGGAGCCGGTTTCTTCTTAGGTGTTACTTTCTTCGGGGCCGGCTTTTTCTTTGGAGCAGGCTTTTTACCCTGAGACTTTCGAACGGGCTTTGGTGAAGGTTTTGGTGCCGGTTTCTTTTTAGCTACCGGCTTCAGCTTCAGCGAAGGTTGAACTGCTACCTTCTTCTTTTTTATCTTCTTTTCAACCTTCACTGCAGTCGCAACTGCTGTGCCCCCTCCGTTCCACGAAGCTTTCTTTCCGATGGATGCAGCACGCTTCACTCTTCTCTCTTCTTTTTTGATAATTTCCACTTCTTCTTCGCGTGTTTCTTCTGCTGCTTCTGCAACAGCCTCTTCTCCTTCCTTATCCTCCATAACAATACTCATTGTTGCAACTTTATCGCGTGCCTTAAGGCGCATAACAATCACACCCTGTGTTGCACGACCACGCGAAGGAATATCACTCAGCCTCATACGAATTGCCTGCCCCTGCTTACTTAGACAGATGAGATCTCCGTCTTCACCTTCTTCAAGAACACATCCACCGACAATATCTCCTGTCTTTGCGGTAAGTTGCGCTGCTTTAACTCCGCTCCCTCCACGACCTTGGAAACGGTACTGGCTCACAGGAGTCATCTTCCCGAGACCATTCTCCATAACAACAAGTATTCTGCTCTTTGTTGCATCATTCACAGCATCAGCTTCCACAACGTAATCGCCTTCACCAAGCCGAATTCCCCTTACACCTGCCGCTGCTCTTCCCATTGCACGAACATCATCTTCCTTGAATCGAATTGCTTTCCCCTTCTTTGTAACAATTAGTATTTCATTCTTGCTACTAGTTGCTACAACCCAGCGAAGTTCATCTCCCTTTGGCATCTTCTGTGCAATGAGTCCGCTTCGGCGGATGTTATCGAACTGGCTGAGCTCTGTACGCTTAACAGTTCCCTGACGTGTCACCATAAAGAGGTGTGTCTTGTCTTCCAAGTCTGCTTTTAGGATTGCTGTGATTCGTTCTTCGGGATGCAGTTGCAACAGATTGACGATTGCCTGCCCCTTCGCGACACGGCTTCCCTTTGGAAGTTCGTATGTCGGTAGACGGAACACACGACCTGTGTTCGTGAAGAACAAAAGATCATCGTGATTCATTACATGAAGGAGAGACATAATCTCATCATCATCTTTTGTAGTCATACCCTTCACTCCCTTTCCACCTCGTGCCTGCGCCCTAAACTGCATTGGACTTAAGCGCTTGGCATAGCCGGATTCCGTGAGCGCAACAATCATCGGCGCGTTGGGGATTGTGTCTTTGGCACTGAACTGTCCGACAGGATGGCTGACAACTGTTGTGCGTCGTATGTCTGCGTAAGAATCCTTCATATCACTCGTCTCCTTCTTAAGGATTGCATCCACTTTCTTCTTATCCTTGAGAATAGCCTCACATTCGGCAATGAACTTCTTTTTCTCCTTCAACTCATCTTCTATCTTGCTTCTCTCAAGACCGGAGAGTGTTTGAAGTCTCATCTGCAAGATTGCATCTGCCTGCAGATCACTTAGCTTGAACTTCTTCATTAAATTCTCTTTTGCGATTTCTTTGTCTGCACTCTTCTTAATCATTTCTACAACCTTATCAATATCATGAAGTGCAATGCTCAATCCTTCAAGAATGTGAGCACGATCCTTTGCACGGTCTCGATCGTAAGTTACTCGGCGAGTTATTACTGTGCGTCGATGTTCTACAAAGATCTGAAGGAGCTCTTTTAGATTCATAAGACGAGGCTGAATGCCATCAGCCAGAGCGATTGTGTTGTAGCCGAAGCTTGTTTGCAGGTCTGTGTGCTTGAAAATCTGGTTAAGTACTTTCTGCGGATAGGAATCCTTCTTAAGTTCAACAATTATTCGAATTCCCTCACGATCAGACTCATCTCGGATATCGGAGACACCCTGTAAGGCTTTGTCCTGCACCAGCTTCGCCATCTTTTCAATCATTGTGGATTTATTCACCTGAAAAGGAATTTCGCTGATTCGGATTTGGTATCGCCCTCCTTTTACTTCTTCTATTTCAGCTTTTCCACGGATAACGACGCTTCCCCTTCCGGTTTGATACGCCTGCCTAATTGCCTCTTTATCGTAGACAATTCCACCTGTAGGGAAGTCAGGTCCCTGAACAAATTCCAATAGATCATCAATCGTTGCATCGGGATTCTCAACGAGATGGGTAATTGCATCCACGAGCTCCCCGAGATTGTGCGGTGGAATGTTTGTAGCCATCCCAACAGCGATACCTACGGATCCATTTAGAAGAAGATTTGGAATCTTAGAAGGAAGAACGGATGGCTCCTTGCGGGATCCATCGTAGTTCGGACGGAATTCAACTGTATCTTTTTCGATATCCTGAAGGACTTCATCTGTAATCTTATGCATCTTTGCCTCTGTGTATCGCATCGCAGCAGCACCATCTCCATCAATTGATCCAAAGTTTCCCTGTCCATTAACAAGCTGGTGTCGCATTGAGAATTCCTGTGCCATACGAACTAGTGCCTCGTACACAGAGCTGTCTCCATGTGGGTGATATTTACCAAGAACGTCACCAACGACCAACGCACATTTTCTGAACTTTGCTCCGCTTCGGAGCCCAAGCTCATGCATCGAAAAGAGGATGCGGCGATGCACCGGTTTCAGACCGTCACGGGCATCCGGAAGAGCACGAGAAACGATTACACTCATGGCGTAATCTAGGTAGCTTTCTTCCATCTCCAAAACAATCGGACGTGGCTTTATGTGGCCAATACTGGAGATTGTCTCCTGCATCAACAGAGATTGCTGGATAGCCTCTTCTTGGGCTTCCTGCTCCTCTGGAGCCGGTTCTTGATCTTCGTTATCAGGCATAGAAAAACGACCGATTGGTTGCCTGAATCATACATTTTTTTTGATGATTTGGAAGAGGGAAAATTGAGCTTTTAGCTGTTAGCTTTCAGCTTTTAGAAGCATTGTTTTCTTTTCTCCAAGTATTGCTATCATCTAAAAGCTAAAAGCTTGAAGCTTTAGCTTCTGACATATGCTTTCGATAGTTGCAACACCCATCGGGAACCTCGGCGACATAACAAAACGCGCAATGGAAACCGTGCAAAACTGTGACGCAATCGTGTGTGAAGACACTCGTGTGACAGGAAATTTAATCAAGCAATTGGATCTTCCGAAAAAGGAACTGATCAGTTTTCATGGCTACAGCAAACCTGAAAAAGTTGATGTACTTATTGAGAGACTTAATAAGGATGAACATCTTGTTCTCGTGAGTGATGCCGGGACTCCGGGGATAAGTGACCCTGGTTACGCACTTGTTTCTGAGGCAAAAAAGAATGGGATCAAGATGGAAGTAATCCCCGGCCCATCAGCATTTCTTGCCGCCTTAAGCGGCAGCGGGTTGCCGATTAACCAGTTCCTATATCTTGGCTTTTTGCCTTTAAAGAAAGGAAGAAAAACAATTCTCGAATCATTTAAAGATGAGAAACGAACAATTGTTTTCTATGAATCCGTTCACCGGATTGAGAAGGCATTAAGTGAGTTATCGGATGCACTCAGTGATCAACCTGAGAGATCGATCGTGGTAGCACGTGAGATAACGAAGATGCACGAAGAATTCATTCACACAACTGTGGGCGATCTATCATCCGTGATTGATAAGCTGACAAAAAAAGGTGAGTTCGTGGTGATAGTTGGACCTGTCAAAAGGGAGTAGGTGTTTGGGATTAGGAAAAATCCTACTCCCTTCTCCCCATTCCCTAATCCCTAAATATTACAGAACCGACTGCGGATTAACATGTGTTCCACTTCGGATAACTTCGAAGTGCAGGTGTGGCCCTGTGGTAGTTGGACCAGCTCCGTATGTCCCAGGTGTTCCACCACTCAAACCTATCGCCTGTCCTTTTGATATCTCCTGACCTGTAGAAACAGCGATACTTGAAAGATGTCCGTAAAGAGTTGCGTATCCGTCCCGATGTCCAACAAGTACATACGAATATCCTCTCGCTCCCCCATCACGTGCTAGAAAAACAATTCCATCTTCCGCACTGTGAACAACGGTGCCCTGAGAAACTGCGATATCCATTCCTCTATGTGGAATTCCAAAGAATTTCTGGTATCCCTTGGCCATGAACGACGCAGTTATTCTTCCGAATACCGGCCATGTAATTTTTACTGATGATGCTATATCTCCACTGCTGTGTATACCGGGATTCGCTTCCAGAAGTCCCTTTGCAATAAGATCCCTCTCTGCTTTGCTTCTAAGACGCGCGTCAATGCGAGCAAGTTGTGATTGAAGCCTAAGTACTTGGCTGTGAACTTCTTCAGTTGTTCTCTGAACATCTGTAATCCGTTGTGATGAAGCAATCAATCTGCTTTGCGCTTTATCTACCTTTGCCAATGCTTCGCCATACTCCTCAATAAGTTCTTCGTGCTTGGTACGCAGAGAAATAAGTTCCTGAGCTCTAAGAGCAGTTCGGAAAAGTTGTATTCGGGTAACTGTAAGTATTTTTTCGTGATTCGCCTCTTCAGTTATTTCACCGAGAGAACGGTCCCACAATACTCGTCCTAGATTTGTATTTAGTGATTCCTGCCCCATTTTCTTGCGACTCAGATACCGAACAAATGAGAAGAAATGAACACGTTCTTTTTCAACCATCTCCATAATTACTTCCGGATCATCAGTATCTATTTGATATTCAGAACCAAGATCCTGCAGATTTCTCAGGATTTTGGATATTTCCATACGCGAATCATGTTTCTTTTTTCCTACCTTCTGTAACTCACGCTGTGCCTCTGTAAGCTCTTTCTCTTTTTGTCTTTTTATGAAGAATAAACCTCGACCTGCACCGTACTGAACAGATGCATCTCCAATTGCCTCTCGCAAAGCTTCATCTACAGAATGGCGCTCAGCTAAGATCCCACCAGTCCCACTCCACTCATAGAGATTAGTGGAACCAGAAGTGCTGCTGCCGTTACTAATCTTTTATGTATGTTCATCTTCTCTTAATTTAATACTGAAACGTTTACATGAGTATTCATCAATAAAATCGGAGAAACTCGCATCCTCTTCTAATAGAACGCGCTCTTCTTCGAGTAGATCTTTACTCAAATCTCCATGGTATATCTTTCTATCTTTATGAACATATGTGTACTTATCTAGACCCTTAACAACAGCAGTTGTACCTCCACCGTAGAGCTCATGAAGCACATGACAACGTTCATATGAAGCTTGCCGAACAGGAATGATTCCAGCTACCAGAGTTGGTTTCTTAAGTTCATATCCGAATGAATTTTTGTACTTCTTCTTTCCAAGCAATTCAAAGATTGTCGGAACAATATCCGACTGACTGTAGTAATAATCATCAACAATTTTTTGAGATTCAAACTCGTGCTTTCTGTTACGAGGCGGAACATAAGCAAACGGAACAAAGAAGTTTTCCGCATGCCCTTCATACTTTGCCCATCCTGTCTGAAGTCCCCACGGATGATCACCTAAGATAAATAGGTGCGTGTTCTCCGGAGCATATGTTTGAAAGTTTTCATAGAATTCAGAGACACAATAATCCTGCTGCAAAGCAGAATTGATATAGCGTGCAAGATGATTCTCTTTTCCATCTAGCATGTGTGTAAATTCATATCCCTCCTTCGGATGAAAATCCGCATGATTTGAACCAACTTCCATATAAACAAACTTCTTTTTCTTATCACTGTGCTTCTCGTTCAAAAACTTAAAGGCACGTTTGTAGAAAGTGCAATCGTCGTATCCCCACCCCCAGTTTTTGTCATCCTCTTTCATGATATCGCTGTAATGTTGTTCCGAAAAACCAACATTACTCATCATGTAGGATGTGTCCATAAATCTTGGATTATCCGAACTTTTTATGAAAATAGTGTCGTACCCGGACTCATGTAACTTATCCGGGAGACATTGGATTGGAACATCTTCCATATTCTTAGAAAACCGAGCTCCTGTATTGCCAGGTATTCCACACAGAGCCGCTATCTGTGCACGCACTGTCTGTTGCTGATTACTAAAGAACAATGGAAAAAATGTTCCGTCCGATGCCACTGACTTCATATGTGGCATGTAGAAACCGTCATATTTTTTCCCCTCGTAGCTGAGATACCCTGCCATTGCCATCGCATTGGTAGATTCAAGCTGAAGAATAATTACATTCTCATTACTGTCTGTTTCATACTCCGTATCTCTCTGAGTGATAACCACTTAGTCACT
>CAYUBO010000069.1:0-7125 GCA_964443095.1 uncultured Candidatus Peribacteria bacterium
TTCGACTCTACAGGCGATTACTTGATGGATACGGAAAAGTGCAAAGAATGCTATCACTTAACAGAAGGAAAGGATTGTACGTACAGTTTGGGCTATCAGCTGAAGGATGCACTTGATTGCACATATTGTATGGGAGAGATGGGGTATGAAAACTGCGAATGCTTCCCGATGGCGTTCCAGTCAGCTTTCAATCTCAATTCATATCACGGTAGCAATCTATACTACTGCGATCACTGCATGAATAACTGCGCAAATCTATTCGGATGTATCAGTCTTAAGCACAAGAATTATTGCATCTTGAATAAGCAGTACTCAAAGGAAGAGTATGAAGAATTGCTTCCGAGGATCATTGAGCATATGAAAAACACCGGTGAATGGGGTGAGTTTTTCCCAAGCAGTAATTCCTGTTATGGGTATAACGAAACTAACGCGCAGGAGGAATTCCCGATGAGCAAAGAAGATGTGATTTCAAAAGGCTTAACGTGGCTCGATGAAGATGAGCGTGAGTACCAACCATCTACTTACTCAATACCCGATGATATTAACGATGTTCCGGATACAATCTTAGAAGAAGTTCTTGCCTGTGAAGCAACGGGAAAGAATTACAAGATCATCGAACAGGAGTTGGAACTTTACAGAAGGCATCAACTCCCAATTCCAAGAGAGTGCTTCGATCAAAGGCACTTAAATAGGTATAACTTCATGAACCCTCGTAAACTTTCGGACCGTAATTGCATACAATGCAACAAAGAGCTCGAATCAACATTTGCTCCGGAAAAACCTGAGAAGATTTACTGTGAAGACTGTTATCTGGAGACTCTGTATTGAGTACCCAAATGAGTATTCAGTATCCGGTATTCAGTATTGAGTATTAAAGGATACTGGATACACAATACACAATACTGGATACTGTATAATTTGTTCATGCAAAGAACTTGTGGCATCACCGGAGCAACATTCGAGGTCCTTGATGACGATCTTAAATTTTACGAAAAAGTTTCACCTGTGATCGGTAAAAAGAAGTATTTGATCCCTGAGCCTACACTTAGTCCGGATGCACGTATGCAGAGGAGGCTGACTTTTAGAAATCAGGCGACGCTGTATCAACGTACGTGTGATTCTTCGGGCAAGAAGATTATCTCAATTTATTCACCGGATAAGCCACACAAAGTCTATAGTCCGGAAGAGTGGTGGTCCGATAAATGGAATGCGACGGATTTCGGTCGTGAGTTTGATTTCAATCGGTCGTTCTTTGATCAGTTTGGAGAGTTGATGATAGATGTGCCACACATATCAGTTCTTCTTGTTAACAGTGAAAACTCAGAATACACAAATCAATCTTACAACAATCGTAATTGCTATCTTTCATCAGCAATAAAGGATTGCGATGGACTGATGTATTGCCACAACGGTAACAAGTTGGTCGACTGTAGCGATATATCTTTCTGTTTCAATTCGGAACTACTCTACGAATGTCACGATACGTACGAATCTTACGGATGTCTTCATTCATCATATTGTATTAACTGTACTGAGTGCATCTTTTGCTATGACTGCATCGGCTGCATGAACTGCTTTGGGTGTGCGGGGCTTAGAAAGCAGCAGCATCAGATATTCAATAAGCAGTATTCAAAAGAGGAATATCAGGAAAAGATCAGAGCGATGAATCTTCACACGCATTCAGGAATTGAGACAGCTAGGAAGCAATTTAATGAGTTCGTACTTACTATTCCTCACCTCTACTCATGGGTAAAAAACTGCCAGAATTGCACTGGAAATAACCTAAAAAACAGTAAGAACGCTTTGTTCTGCTTTGACAGTATGGATCTTGAGGATTGCAGATACAGCAGCTGGATCTTTGGGTGTAAGGATTCATACGATTGTTATGGAATGGGGGAAAGTCAGGTTGTATACGATTGTGTAGGAGTAGAAGAGGTACAGCAGGTTGCATTCAGTTTTGGTACAAGTAATTCATCAGAATGTTATTACACAGATCTCTGTTTCAACTGTAATCATCTATTCGGTTGTGTGGGACTTAGAAATAAAGAGTACTGCGTGTTCAATAAACAGTATTCGAAAGATGAGTATAACGAGCTTGTCCCAAGGATCATTGAGCACATGCAGAAGACTGGTGAGTGGGGTGAGTTTTTCTCTCCAAAGATATCTGTGTTTGCATATAACGAGAGCAAAGCGCAGGAGCACTATCCACTCACAAAAGAGGAAGCCTTAAAGCAGGGGTACAAGTGGAAGGATGACGTCGACCAAATTCCAAAAGTAGAGAAGGTAATTCCTGCAGGGAAACTTCCTGATGAGATCAAAGATATTCCTGATGATGTACTCAACTGGGCAATTCAGTGTGAAGTCAGCGGGCGACCATTCATCATCACAAAAAAGGAGTTAAAGATATACCGTGATAAGAATTTCCCGATGCCGCATCTTCATCCCGAAGAGAGGCAAAAACGCAGGATGGCAGTTCGACCACCGCAGAAACTCTGGAAGAGAGAGTGTTCTAAGACAGGAAAAGAGGTCTGGAGTCCGTATTCTACGGAAGACTCGACAATTATCCTCTGCGAAGAGGCGTATCAGGAGATGATGTACTAGATGGTAGGATTTGGTATCCTAAAGTCATGGAAACTATCAATTACGACGATTTTGAAAATGTTGGATTAAGAGTCGGCAAAATTACAGAAGTTGAAGACTTCCCTGAAGCCAGGAAGCCTTCGTACAAATTAGTGATAGATTTCGGATCTGAGATTGGAATTAAGAAGTCGTCTGCACAAATCACCGAGCTATACAGCAAGGATGACCTGATTGGCAGACTGGTCGTCTGCGTGGTGAATTTCGAGCCTAAACAGATCGGCCCGTTTATATCAGAATGCCTCACCTGCGGTGCTACTGACGAGAGCGGAAATGTGGCTCTTTTGGGATTCAGTGAGAAGAATATCCCCCTCGGGTCAAAAATATTCTAGAGGGCAAAAAGCTACCCAGAAATGCCGTTTTGCCGTATAGTTCGCTGTAACGAAGCATTTTTATGGCAAAGCTCCATCATCTCCACATAATCATTCCACAGGGCACGGATGAGAACGTGAAAATGGAATCCAAGTTCCAGGAACTTTTGATCAGTCTACGAAACACAGTGACCGGTGAGAGGTTTGGGTTTGAATACTTCGGCTATGAACAGTACACATACTTTTATGTAACGATGAATGAGAAGTTTAAGGAGACAGTAGAAGGATTAATTTACTCCAGGTTCCCTGATGCTGAGATTAATGAAACAAAGGATTTCACATTGGGTTTTGACCCATCGGATGAAAAGAATCATTTGGCTGGAGTACATCTAAAACTTAATGAGCAGGATGTGTATCCAATTAGAACATTTGATCAGTTTGTATCCCAAAGAGAAAAAGGTGCTATCTCAACTTCTCAGACTAGGGAAGATAGTATGTCGAGACTTTTTTCTGTCATTTCAAAAATTGAACATGGTGAACAGGTTTGGGTGCAGTGCATAGTAGAACCGCAAGATGATAATGCCAGGTATCATCTATTTAGGAGTGTCAGATTCTGGCAGGCAAGAATCAAAAAGTTTTTCTCTCCTAGAGATAGATTGAGGAAGGGTGGGTTAAAGGAGATCAGCCAGTTACGCTTGGAGTTGGCTAAAGACAAAGAAAAGAACAAGCCATTCAAGGTCAGTATCCGCTGCGCGTACATTGCGCCTGTTCCTGAGGTTGCAAAGAGGAAACTCCTAGGAGTTATGAAAAGCTTTTTCCAGTTTACAGACACGGATATAAACGGGTTTAAATCTAGCCGAATTACAATGGGACAGTCGTTCCTGAATGATTTCAGGAAGAGAACTCACGCTCCGAGAAAATTTATACTGGGAGCGAAAGAAGTATCAACTTTGTACCACTTCCCAAATTCAGATCACGTTCCGCACATTGTGCACGTTCTTTCAAGAAAGTCTGATCCACCACAAGATCTTCCGCGCGCAGAAGATAAGGATGTAAGTGCGTTTGGTATTACGAACTACCACAACAACCTTGTTGAATTTGGGATTAGGAGATCAGACAGGAGAAGGCATTTGTACTGTGTAGGTAAATCCGGTTCTGGGAAAAGCAAATTACTTGAGTTGCTTATTTACGATGATCTTATGACTGGACAAGGTGTTGCTGTTCTGGACCCTCACGGTGATCTTGTGGATTCGGTTTTGCGGTATGTACCGGAAGAGAGGCTAAAAGATGTAATCCTTTTTGATCCGGCTGACACAGCTTTTCCCATTGCGTTTAATCCTCTTGAAGAAGTCGATGACGCGTACAAGATGCAGCTGACGATTGGTATTATCGAGATTTTTAAGAAATTGTTTGGACAGAACTGGAGCGATCGCCTTGAGCACGTACTTCGATACACACTTCTCGCTCTTCTCGACAGCCCCAATACAACGGTGCTGTCGATTTTAAAAATGCTTAGTGACAAGAATTACCGCCAGAAGATAGTCGCTAGGATTAAAGACAATGTTGTTAAGAGTTTCTGGGTATCTGAGTTTGCTGCGTGGTCAGAAAAGTTTGATGCAGATGCAATTACGCCACTTCTCAATAAAGTCGGTCAGTTCGTGGCTACCAATATGATTCGTAACGTTGTTGGTCAACCGGATACCCGTTTCGATATCAGAGAGGTAATGGATCAGAAGAAGATCCTTTTGATGAAAGTAAGCAAAGGCCTTCTTGGTGAAGAGAACTCATCATTGATGGGATCGATGATCATCACAAAGATTTACCAGGCAGCGATGGAAAGGGCAGACACATTCGAAGAGGATAGGACGGATTTCTACTTCTATGTAGATGAGTTCCAGAACTTCGCGACAGATACGTTTTACGAGATTCTCTCTGAGGCAAGGAAGTACCATCTGAATCTAACGATTGCGCACCAGTACATGGGGCAATTGAGTGAGAAAATTCGACAGACTGTGTTCGGTAATGTTGGCTCCATGATTAGCTTCCGAGTGGGTGCAGATGATGCTGCAGTACTTGCAGAGGAATTTAATCCCATATTTAAAGAAAGAGACATTATCAACCTTGGTGTTCGAGAGTTTTACTGCAAGATGTCTGTTGCCGGTGAGATACGAGAGGCCTTCTCTGGGAGGACGGTTAATGTGCCTAAAGTAACGAATGATTTGACGACACAGATCCGTGAATACTCTCGAGAGAACTATTGTCAACCTGCTGGGATTGTAGAAACAGAACTGAAGAAGTGGGATGAGGCAGCGGAAGCACCACCGTCTGAAGAAGAGATAGCTGCTTCAGAAGATAAGTTCGAAGAACCTCTTATTTAGCGTCGTCGGATTCTACCATGCTTGATTTCATCAATTCTCTTTTTGTAACAGGTAGGAATTCTTCCGCCTCTGAATATTAGACACTCGCTTCCGCCATCCTGAATTCTGATCCTGTACCTCACACCTTGTCGTGCCTGCGTTTCTGCTGCACGTATGTCGATCCTTCGTTGTCTTTGAGCCTTCTGTATGTCTTCTCTGCTGGGCCCAAAGTCTTTTCTGTGAATGAGTTGCCCACCCATGCGATATCTCTTTTGCAGAGTTCTTCGCGTGTTTCTCGTAAGCTTCTCTGTTACTGATTGTGTTCGTTCATTATTTCTCGTAGCGCGAAATTTCTCCCGTGAAAGCTGCCTCTCCTCCTGAAGTTTGTTGTACTGCTCCTTCCTTTTTTCAGTGATGCATCTGCGAAGTATGTGTGTCAAAGAACTCTGTCCGGTAACACTTCCTTCAAGCGCGTCTACTTCGGCTTTGCACTCCGCCTCGTAACTGCTGAAGTTCAAACTATTAGCACTCAGTGCAATAGGCACAGCAATTAAAATAGTCGATAAGCCGAGAGTGATGGGGATCGAGATCCTGTGCGGATTAGTCACAGGTATGCATTTTCGTTGGAAAAGCGTTTTAATGCAAGGTGTATTAATAGCATGATCAAATAACCGCTTGTAGATCACATATTTTAGCGGTGTCTGATTTTTTATCTCTTGTATACTAAAAGTGATGGATCTCATTATGCAGTTAAGTAAAGTTCTCAAAACAACCAAGAGCCACATCGAGGTTCTTGAAAGCATGGAAATAAAAACTGTAGAAGATTTGATTCTCTATCTTCCAAGATCACATGAAGACCTAAGCAAGATGCAATCAATTGCGACAGCACCACTTGATCAGAAAGTGACATTGCGCGGAACAGTCGAGAATATAAAACTTGTCCGCACAAGGAAGAATAAAAAGCTGGTTACCGGCAAGCTTACAGATTCTGACGGAAGTTCTGCAGATTTAGTTTGGTTTAATCAGCCGCACATAAAGCGCATGATTCAGGATGGTGATGAAGTTGTTCTCAGCGGAAAACTGGTTGAAAAGGGATCGAAGCTTCAGTTGCAGAGTCCTCAATTTGAAAAAGATTCAGGCGAAGACCTAATTCATGCAGGGAGACTTGTCCCAATCTATCCTCAGCATGACATCATAAATACAAAATGGTTGCGTGAGAAAATGGTCCTTATAAAAGATGCGATAGCACTCCTTCCCGAGAATCTTCCTGATGAAGTTGTTAAGGATCAGAATCTATTACCAAGATCTGAAGCCATTTACGCTCTTCATTTTCCGGATGTTCCTGAAGATGTAGTTCGTGCCAGAGAGAGAATCCAGTTTGAACAAATGTTTAACGTACAAATGAATGCACTTTCGATGAAACAAGAGTGGCAAGGTAAAGCGCAGAAGCGACTAAGGATTGATATGGATGTAGATCTCGTAAAGTCGTTCTTTGAATCATTGAAGTTCACTCCTACGGACAGCCAAAAAATTGCGATCTATGAAATCCTAAAGGATATGGAAAAGGAACAGCCAATGTCTCGATTACTTGAGGGCGATGTTGGTTCAGGAAAGACACTTGTTGCAATGGTCGTGATGGCGAACGTCCTGCGATCAGGAGGCCAGTGTGCATTAATGGTTCCAACAGAAGTTCTGGCAAAGCAGCATGTAGATTCTATCGGAAAGACTCTGATAGCTTTCTATAACTTTCTTCAGAAGAAAAAGGAGTTTAAAGATTTCAGGCAACCATCAATTGCGTTGCTCACAGGATCAGTGCCTGC
>CAYUBO010000070.1:0-7119 GCA_964443095.1 uncultured Candidatus Peribacteria bacterium
CAACAGATATACTCGCAGAGCATTTTGATGTGATTGCACGTGCTTCCGGTGGAGCAAATGCAGGCCATACTATTGTTGTAGAGGGAAATAAGCACATCTTCCATCTGCTACCTTCAGGGTGCTTCCATGAGGGGAAAGATATCATTCTAGGTGCCGGAATGGTGATTCATCTGCCTACATTGTTGGAAGAGATTGAGACACTCAGGGGACACGGAGTTGATATCGTTCCAAGAATGCACATCTCAAGTGAAGCACACATCCTGTTCGATTATCACAAAAAGATTGACGGTGCGATGGAGGAAGAGAGAGCTAAGAGAAGTGGTGAAGCAATCGGCACCACTCTTCGTGGCATCGGACCTGCGTACATGGACAAAGCTGCACGAACTGGTATCCGAATGGAAAGACTCAGTGAAGATCTGACAGAGCCTCTTCGCAAAAGGGCTGATGATGCAAAGAACAAGCATGGAGTAGAAGTTGATATTGAAGAAGAAAAGAAGGCGCTCTCTAAAGCTAAAGAAATGTTTGGTGATCGTGTGTGTGATGCTGTTTCAAAAATCCATGAACTGAAAGATTCCGGTAAAACAATTTTGGTTGAGGGCGCTCAAGGTATTCAGTTAGATATTGACCACGGGACCTATCCTTTTGTCACAAGCAGTTCGACTTGCATGTGTGGAGCTCTCCAGGCACTGGGCCTACCACCTCAGTCACTCACATCTGCAATTGGAGTTGCAAAAGCATACTGCACTCGTGTTGGTGGAGGAGTTTTTGCGTCTGAAGCAGACGAGGAGGCAGGTCAGAGACTTAGAGACAGAGGAGGCGAGTATGGAGCTACAACAGGAAGACCAAGGCGTTGTGGCTGGCTACATCTTCCGGATCTTGTACGAGGAGTGAAGACAAATGGATTTACCATGTGGAATATTACAAAATTGGATGTGCTAGATGAGGAAGAATCGATTCCAGTCGGTGTCGGGAATGAAGCAGACGGATCAATCGTCTACAAAGAGCTACCGGGTTGGAAGAGCCCCACGGTTGGAATGACGTCATTTGAGGATCTACCTGAGAAGGCCCGAGAGTTCATCAACTTCGTAGAGGCCGAAACAGGGGTTCCTGTAGGGCTAATCGGAACGGGGCAGGGGAGAGAACAAATGATAGTGAAGGCTTGACTTTAGCAGCTAGTGGGTTATATTGGGCGTATGAAAAATAAGCTTGGTTGTAACGTGTTCGAGAAGCCCTTAGATTCGCCAAGCAAGAAAGATGTAAGAATATACGGAGAGTTAGCAGGTCTCTCCAGAAGATTTGTTTCTGGGGTTGCAGCAAATAGTTTCGCACAAGCTAATTTAGATATGAGAGAACAGGGATGATTTAAGCCAGAACTGATAAACACAGGTGAGGGAAGTATTGTTACAAATCAAACAAGCAGATACTCGTATCATGGCCTTTGTGACAACCAATACCAAGCCCCCTTATCGATCTGTATTGTTCCAGACTTTGAGCATCTCGGACCTCTTGTTGCGCATCTTATTCATGACCAAAAGCAGAGAGTTATCGCGGTTGTCGTTCGAGAAATGCCCGATCCATTCGATCCTGATCAAGAGCATAAATTGCGAGGGCCAGCAGCTGTACCAAGGTCATCAATTAGGCCAGAAGGAAGAAAAACCTAGACCACAACCAATGATCTCAAAACTTAATCTTGATCCGTATGATGCCAGTGAGGCAGAAGTCCTTCATATCTGTGGGGTTCGCTCTGCAATAGATGGTAACCCTGAGGACGCTGAAAAGATTAGCCGTTTGGTCTTGGAGTCCATTTACGACAGGATGTGGAGTGATTATCAGAACGCTGCATCCAACTAAACCTCCACAGTCTCACCCCACTTCAGTTTCTCTCTAAGCGTCCCGTAAAAAGTATCCTGTTTTCTTCGTAGGAACTTAACTGTGTTCGGATGCATCTTAACCAGCACTCGATCGTTTTCTTGCAATGGCTGATAGATTTGCCCATCTAGAGTTAAGACTACTTCAGCGTCCTTGAACTTATTTGGCTTCGTCTGAACATCCACTTCAATCGTTGCATCCCCACGAATTACGATTGGCTTTTGTGAGAAGCTATGAGGATTGATTGGTGTTAAGATCGTAGCTGTAAGGGCTGGATGGACAATCGGGCCACCGGATGCGAGGTTGTACGCAGTTGACCCTGTAGGAGTAGAAAGGATCAATCCGTCTGCGTGGTATGTTGTGAGCGGCTCACCATCAACAGAAGT
Source organism: uncultured Candidatus Peribacteria bacterium (assembly GCA_964443095.1). GTDB lineage: Bacteria > Patescibacteriota > Gracilibacteria > Peribacterales > Peribacteraceae > CAYUBO01. The sequence goes on from CAYUBO010000070.1 coordinate 2,256, forward strand.
TTTAAGATCTACAAGACGAGCGATCGTACCTTGTGCAATAACAGCCTCATTAAGTGCGTGCGCTTTGAGAACCGTAGTTCCATCTCTCTCCACTTCTATGTGAAGAAGACTTCGTTCCTCAATTACACCCTCACCGTTCAAAAGTTTGGGAAGTAATTCTGCTGCTTCCTTCATACTTGTCTCCGCCATGAAACCAATTGTTCCTCTATTCACACTCAAAATGGGCGTACACAAATTCTTCATTTCACGGATGGTTCTCAGAATTGTTCCATCACCACCTACTACAAGAACAAGATCAACATCTGCAGAGGAAGAAAATACTTTTAGTTCCTTTGAACAAGAAAGACCTTTGCATCTTTTCTCATCAATATAAACTTCTGCACCAAGTCCCTGAAGAATCGAAACAATCTCTGTAACTGCTTCGTCTTTCTCTGAAAGCCCCGACTTCACTGTTATCCCAATCTTCTTAAACTTCATGCGACTATCCTACCATCTTATCCATTGCCTCAAGAAAAAGATCTACGGTTCTTTTCCAAGAAAACTGCTCTGCGTGCCTAGGCCCTTTCTTGGCTAAGTCTTGCCGTAATTCGGCATTCTCAAGCAGTTCTGTTAGACCGTATGTAATCGATCCGATACTTTCTGGATCAACTAATTTGGCTGCGTCACCGGCTACTTCTTTAAGACTGCCGCGGTCCGAAGTTAAGACAGGTATACCTCTTTGCAATGCATCAAGTATCTGCATCCCAAAACCTTCGTACAGTGATGGTAGCGCAAAGACCGTGCACGCCTTCATCAGTCTGCTGTACTCATTATCATCAACGTAATCTCTCCACTCAACGCCTACTGTCTTCTCTGCTTCTTTGATTATCTCATCATCATTCCATCCACGTGATCCGACTAGCTTAAGTTGATACTGTAATCGTAGCTCATCGGGAAGTGATTGATATGCTCTGATTAAACGTAACTGATTCTTTCTAGGACAAAGAGTTGCAATACACAAAATAGTTTTACCATCAGGATAGTTCTCAGAAACTTTTTCACGCATAGGCCCAGCAAAAACTGATGTGACATTATTTGCTTTCAATCCTTTGAACCTTTTAATTAGATCTGACTTTGTGGATTCACTCACAGTACAAACATGTTTAACTGACTTGATGATAGTCGGCAGCATCGACTTCTCAATCATCTTCGCCTTTCTATTATGAGGTTCTTTCCTGAATGCGATCAGATCATGGACTATCTGCGCTACAGGCATCTTGGATCGGAGAAGGAACGGAACTATGTAACTCGTTGTACTGACATAAGCATCAATTTCCTTGTTATTTTTCAGGAACCGATAGGCTCTAAAGTGCCATCTAAAGCCCCGAGCGAGCTTGAGAATTCTCGTAGTTGGTTTCTCATCCCATGAGTCTGGAATAGGAGAATCTGTAAGGAGAGTTAAGGAAACGTCTCTCTTAAGCAATTCCTCGACAAATCCATAGGTCCATTGGCCCTTTCCTGCGCGCTTTTCTTTACATGCCTCTCGTATGTCGACTGCCAGATGCATCGGGTGCTATTCTAGGGCATATGTCAGCGAAATTCGTTAGAAAAATTTCACGGCTTTCCCTTGAGGAAAAGATCCTAAATGGAGGAGCCTTGATCGTAGTGATCGGGACATTCTTCCCGTGGATTTCAGGTGAGTGGCTCGGAGGTGAAATAGCATCGTTTTCTGGGCTTGGATTTTACACAGCCTTTCTCGGTGCGGCTGTTCTTGCATTAAACATTGCGATCCTAGTAATTACCCTCGTCCCTCTAACAGGAGGCCCGACTCTATTCAAAAGTAGTAAGAGGAATGTTGTGAGACTTAGCATCAGTTCAGTTTCTACAATCTTACTTCTCGGAGTCCTATCTGTACTTACACAGTTCACATTTGAATTTTCCAGAATGGAAATCCGATTTGGAATTTATATGACATTGATCGGAAGCATCGTTACAACGCTTTACTGTTTCCTAAGATTGCAGGAGCACACTAAGAGACAGGCCAGAGAGTTCTTCCATCAGGATCCGGAGATGCAACCGCCCATTCGTCACGAGCCTCCAATGCAACACACAGAGAGCTCTGCTCCTGAGCCACCAAAAGTTGAAGAACATCACCTCCACAGAGTATGAATGACAACGATTTAGTATACGTTGACCCAGACAAGCGGGTCGTAATTGGTCCGGTTGAATGGACGAAGGATGGTAAGCCTGTAAAGAAGGAACGCATTGTTGAAGATAAAACAGAGGATGAAGAGGAAAACGGCGAAAAGCCTGAGAAAGGCAAAAAACGATTCAAGAGGAAGAAAAGGAAATCCTACTACCCGTGGGGAAGTTATAGAACTATGAAAAAGCTCTACAGGATTGAGGGGAAGGAAAAAGAGGAAGAGGGGAATATGTCTCTGGATGAGGCAATGCAACGTTCAATAAAGGAACCGTTTTGGGACTGAAAATTGGGGAGTAGGGATTTGGGAATGGGGAATGGGTTTTTTATATAAAAAGTCCTACTCCCTGATCCCCATTCCCCACTCCCTAATATGTTCTACTTCAATAGCGCCTCAGTCCTCTTAACTTCATTCGACGATCCAATAATGATCGGAGTGCGTTGATCGATAGCTGTAATCTCTTTATCGAGTATCGGTCCTTTTCCGTCTGTTGCAGATCCACCAGCTTGTTCCATTAAGTAAGCGAATGGTCCGCACTCAAAGACATGACGCAGTTTTCCTTCAGGGTACTTGCTGCCTCCGATATTGCTGAAGATTCCCTGACCTTTGCTTAGGATGTGATGAATGTCTGCGACCATGCAGCCTGAGTACCTCAAAGTCTTCTCTTCATCCAGCCATGTCTGCATCGCCTTTTTGTATCCATCATTTTCATTCACAGCTCGTAGGTTCCCCGGACTGTAGTTCTTTGCATCATCACCAACACCTAGACTCTCACGGAGGATGATGAATTCACCGACGTCATTAAGAATAAACTCGTGTACACCCTTTCCTACGGAATAGGTGAGTGTCGTTCGTGGTCCGTACAACACGTAAAGAGCAGCGACCTGTTCTCGTGGTTTTCTGCCGATAACCCCCTTTCCTTCATAGATCCCGACAATTGTTCCTATTGCGAAGTTGGCATCTACAAGCGAAGAACCGTCCAATGGGTCAAATACAACTGTGTATGGAGCATCATCATTTAACTCAACCATTTCGTTCTGCTCTTCAGACACAAAGCAGCACGTGAGATTACTTTCGCAAAGGAACTGATGCATTATTTCATCACTGTAAACATCCAGCTTCAGTTGCTCCTCACCAAATTCATTCGTACTTCCTGCAAGTCCCATCTCCGTCGTCTGTATTGCGTAGCTTATGTACTTCGCTGCGCGCGAGATATCCAAAATCAAATGTCGTAGCTCATGAGGCACATCCTGTTGGATGAGGTAGAGGTTTAAGGATGGGCGCTTCGGCGATGTGCATTGATCAGTCATATCAAAAATTAAAGAAGTTCTCCCATTCTAACAGTCATTTCAGTTACTCGCATCGCGTATCCCCACTCATTGTCGTACCAACTAAGTATCTGGATCCCCTTGCCGTCAACAACCTTGGTTGAAATAGCATCTACAATCGAGCTTCTGGGGTCTGTCATGTAGTCCATACTCACAAGATGCTCATCATCAACTCCGAGTACACCTTTCATAGCAGGATCTGCTGCGGCTTTCTTAAGTATCTGATTAACTTCCTCCGCATTGGTATCGTTCTTTACTGTAAAAGCCATGTACGCACAAGAAACAGTAGGAATTGGAACACGAAATGCCATCCCATCCAGCTTTCCTTTGAGATGCGGGAAAATCACTGAACATGCTCTAACTGCTCCTGTCTTATAAGGAATGATTGATAGAGTCGCCGCTCTCCCGGCACGAAATTTCTTACTGTCCTTAGGCTTATTATCCAAGAGATTCTGCGAGACAGTAAACGCATGTACGGAACTTACTAGAAGACGCTCGATTCCGAGTGCCTCATCAATCACTTTGATTACAGGTGCAATGCAGTTTGTAGTACAAGATCCGTTTGAGATAATCTCTTGTTCTCCTGTCAGTAGATAGTCATTCACCCCTTTTACAAAAGTCGGACTGTTATCCTTCATAGGTGCTGTGACAATAACTCGCTTCGCTCCTGCTTTAAGGTGGGCTTCAACTTCCTCCTTGGTCAAAAAATTCCCAGTCGCCTCAATCACAATATCTACTCTAAGCTCTCCCCATGGGCAATCCGCAGGATCACGCTCCTTCACTACTCGCACATCCTTTCCATTCACTGTCATGGAACTTTCGTCACCTTTTGTATCCGCAGAGAATCTTCCGTGTAGAGAATCATACTTAAGAAGATACGCACGCATGTCTCCGTCCGATGATGCGTTCGTCGCTACAACTTCTACCTGACCACTGTAATCATCCACAAACTGACGGTGGACATTTCTTCCGATCCGCCCGTACCCGTTGATTGCTACCTTAAGCATTGTGTAAATATATTACGTGAAGGACGTTTTAGTGCAAGAATTTAGCTAACCAAATAGGCCGATGATGATGCCCAAAACAGCCAAAAACGCCCCAATAATCCACAGCCTCATAGTCACCTTACTCTCACCCCACTCTAGTGCTTCGAAGTGATGATGGATGGGAGCTGCCCTAAAGACCTTCTTACCTTTTCTATATTTCTTACTTGTGAGTTGGATTACTACCGAAAGGATTTCGATCAGGAAAACAAATCCGATCAATGGTAGAACTAACACCTGATCAATCATCATTGCAATAACAGCGAGTGTCCCACCAAGCGCAAGCGATCCTGTATCTCCCATATAAAAGAGA
>CAYUBO010000071.1:0-7085 GCA_964443095.1 uncultured Candidatus Peribacteria bacterium
ACCATTGTCTGCTTCACAGAGAAACCAAGTTTGCGGCCGGCTTCCTGCTGCAAAGTTGATGTAGTAAACGGGGGTGGGGGATTCTTTTTTACTTCCTTCTCCTCAACATCACTGATTTTATAATCTGCTCCTTCAAGATCGCTTAGAACTTTGTTCGTTTCATCTTCACTTGTTGGAACAAACTTCTTTCCATCTTTTTTCTTTAGATCTGCAGAAAAACTTTCTTTCTTCTCTGTTTCGAGTTTGGCTTCCAGTGACCAGTACTCTTCTGCCTTGAAAGCTTTTATCTCTCGTTCACGATCAACGATGATGCGAACAGCAACAGATTGGACTCGCCCTGCAGAAAGACCTCTATAAACTTTCTTCCATAGGAATGGTGAGAGAGTGTATCCAACTAGACGATCAAGAATGCGGCGTGCCTGTTGTGCCTCTACGAGTTTGTCATCAATTTCTCTTGGACTTTCAACTGCCGCATCAATGGCACTCTTTGTAATCTCATGGAATACGATTCTCTTGATAGGTTGGTCATTTTTTCGCTTCAGAGCTTGCACAAGATGCCATCCAATAGCCTCTCCTTCGCGGTCTTCATCAGTTGCTATCCAAAGTGTTTCAGCACTGTTTAATTCCTTTTGCAGACTCTTGATCACTGCCTTCTTATCATCAGGAACCTCGTACTGTGCATCGAAATTTGAATCAACATCCACAGCTAATTTGTTGCTTGGAAGATCACGAACATGCCCCATGCTAGCCTGAACATTGAAGTCGGATCCCAAAAATCTCTTAATGGTTTTTGCCTTGGTCGGGCTCTCAACAATAACTAGATTGGCTGACATGGTGCTGCAGCCTAGAGATGATGGATAGCAATTGTCAAAAAAGGCATCGTTTTTTCATGGTTAGATTTAAGTTTTTTTTGCTAATAAACGCAGAAAACTGATGTACTACTAAACCTTAGAACATAAAAGCTGTCATCCAACTACTTTCACTAGATGAGTTGCACACAACAACTAAATGTTGCTTTCTTCCCCTACAGTAAGCCAAAACTGAGTATTGTTTGTGCTCAGCTTTTTTGGCTCCCTATAGCCTAAACGACGAACTTAAGCCAAATCTCCCGTGTCAGCACCAAATTTTCGGCTTGCGCAAGCCCTTTCGCATCGTAGACTTTAAGTCGACGTATTTCTTTCCCCCATTCGCTATGTCCAAACAGGATATTATCAACGCGATTGCGGACGCCGCGGGAATCACCAAGCGTGCAGCCGCCGCTTCTCTGGATGCTCTTGTTACTCTCGTAACAAAGGAGCTCAAGAAAGGAAACTCCGTGACAATCACAGGGTTTGGTACTTTCAAAGTGAGCAAGCGTGCAGCCCGCACAGGTGTTAACCCACGCAATCCAACTCAGAGGATTTCTATCCCTGCAATGAAGGTTCCATCCTTCAAGGCTGGAAAGACTCTAAAGGATGCAGTTCGCTAATCGAGAATTACGTCATTTCTCTAAAGAGGCCCCGCAACAGCGGGGTTTCTTTTTGTCCCAATTCCCTATTCCCCATTCCCTGATTGATATCAGTTAAACATCAGTTTTATTGGATGCAATAGAAGCACAGACCATGTATGCTCCTCTACCAATGGACGAGAAGATGATTCAAGACATTCTCGGACGAATCCTCCAGGAGCTAAATCTCTCCTTTGAGAAGATTGATGTAGGTCAGGAGGAAGATGTAACCCGCGTGGAGATAACCTCTAATGAGGCAAGTCGTATCATCGGATGGCACGGTGAGACTCTGAATTCAATTCAGCACATGGTGAAATCTATAATCCGAAGTCAGGAGAAACTTGAACGAACACCGTTTATTGTTTTGGATGTGGATGGATATCGTCGCATGCAGGAAGAGAAGGTGTGTAAAGTCGCAGAACAGAAAGCAGATTTTGTTCGTCGAACAGGAAACCGCGTTGCACTTGCTCCGATGAGTCCATACTTCCGGAGGATTGTGCACCTGTATGTTGCAAATAATTCAGACATGCAGGACTTAACGACCGAGAGTACGGGGGAAGGGGATTATCGCCAGATTGTTCTAAAACTTAAGGACGAGAAAGCCGCAAAGGCAGGCGAAGAACTGCAACCTGTAATCTCAGAGGATGACGGGCTGGATAACTTGGATATTTAATCCGATATCTTCTTCCACTCCTCTATGAGACCCTTCTCTTTTCGCGATAGTTTCTTTGGAACTTCAACGACAGCCGTTACATAGTGATCACCATGACGACTGCTCCCTAGAACAGGGAGCCCCTTTCCTTTTAACCTGAAAACCTGACTCGGCTGTGTACCAGATGGGATCTTTAATTCAACTTCTCCATACACAGTGATTGGGAGATTGATGACAGTACGAATGTCATCTCCATCACGTTCAAACCTTGAATCCGGTTGCACTCGAACAACAACATAAAGATCTCCGTTACCCTGCTCACCTGCTTCTCCTTCTTCCCTAAGTCGCAATGTTTGTCCGTGATGAATTCCCGGAGGAACATCTACGGTAACAGTTGACTGCTCTTCCGTTTGACCTGTGCCGGAACATTTTGAACATGGTTTCTCAGGAACTTGCCCTCTCCCTGCACAATTCGGACACTGGTAGCTCTGCTGAATCGCACCGAAAAATGACTGAGCCGTGCGTGTTACCTGGCCGGTACCTCCACACTCACTGCAGTTGATAAGAGATGATCCTTTTTCACTCCCGTTTCCTCCACACTCTTTACATTGCCTATTCCTTTTTAGAGTAATCTTCTCCTTTTTTCCCATAACCATTTCATCAAAGTTGATTACGATTTCTGTCTGAAGGTCCTGGCCACGCTTCCTACTTCTACCACGCCCACCTCCTGCTCCGCCAAAGAAACTTTCAAAGATATCTGCAAAGCCGCCAAAGTCGCCCTGTGAAAAATTTCCAAAATCAAAACCTCCAAAACCTCCTCCGCCTTCACCAGTCGTTCCAAACTGATCGTACATTTTCTTCTTCTTCGGATCACTCAAAGCCTCATATGCCTCGTTCACTTCTTTGAATCTTTCCTCTGCTTTCTTGTCACTCTTGTTCTTATCGGGGTGCAACTCCTTACTGAGTTTTCGGTACGCTTTCTTTATATCATCCGCACTTGCAGATCGATCCAAGCCGAGTATTTGGTAATAATCTTTTGCCACTGAGCGTCAAGATTAGCGTAAAGCAGCAACTTTCCAAGTGCGAAGTGCAAAATAATGCGATATACGAGCGCATGTTCCGTTACTTGGATCTTCTTATATATATTGTCTGGTACTACTTCAATACCCTCCCGGAAACAGCCGTTTTGTGCTATAATAACCCGATGGCTTTCTTTTACCGCAAAAGCGTTCAGGACGGGCTAAAGGTTGCTACAGGTGTACTAGGTTTACTCACACTTGCTGTAGTTGTGTACGGATATAGTCAGCCAACTGATCTTGAAGTTGAAGGGCGTCTTTTACCATCACATATGCGAGGGCAAGACAAGTGGGTAACCATTCTCCCAAGGCAGATGCTCTCCGGCGCCACTCTTCCTGCCAACACAAATGTTGTTATTTACTTCCCGGAGAACTCACCACGCATCACACGAAAAGTTGTCTTTGGTCATCGTGGAACAAGGGTGAGATATTGGGGATACTGTTTCCCAGATGACTACCAGCAGAAAATGGCCATGCGTGGTGGTGGTTTCCCAGGAACAATGTTCCTGTCTGAAGCAGAACGCGACCATAGAAAAGCGAGATTAATGCAGGAAAGGCGTCGTACTTTCTCAATATTCAATAACCTTACGGAGCGAGATTTGAACGATACATACACAAAAGGAAGACAGTATATTCGCCATCAGCAAGAAATTTTCTATTCTGAAATGAAATGTTACGTAATGTCTGAAAAGCCTCTCCCGGTTGGAATTGATATTGATGGAGATGGTGCAAACGGTGCAATAGAAAAACAGTTTGGATCTGATTTCAGAAATCCGGATACCGATGGAGATGGTGTTCTGGATGGACTGGAAATATTCCGTCTGGGATCTCATCCAACAAAACGCGATACGGATGGTGACGGGCTTATAGATGGAATTGAAGACAGAAACCACAACGGTAAATGGGATATAGGAGAAACATTTGCGACCAAGTGGGACTCAGATGAAGATGGAATTTGTGATGGTCTCTGTAAGGTAGACCGTGGAATGAGGCTTCGTGGAGAAGACAAGAACTTGAACGGAAGACTGGATAAACGTGAACATGATCCTACAAAGAAGGACACCGACGGAGACGGCATTCTGGACGATCATGAGATATACCTGTGTGAAATGGCAGGTGGAGACGATTGTTAAATACGCCCTTTTCCTGTATAATGATATGAAAATGAAATACACACCAATTGCATTCCTGGCACTGCTAATCGCCACCCCGGCGTATGCATACTTCTCACCTGAGGAGGTGCTCTTGAGTCGTGATGTATTTCTCCCTCCAACATCAAGGGAAGCACAGGACAGAGTTGGTCTTCAGACATACGAAAGCAACACACGCAGGCAGCGTGAGCAGGAAGCGGCATTTGCATTGCAGCGTCCACCTGAACCGGAAGTGCAGATAATTATTGAAGAGCCTGCACAAGTACCGGGTACTTCTGTTGTGAGCGATGCGGATGCAGATTTGCTACGAACACTTCGCCTTCTCACTCGAGTACAAAACAATCAGTCTCAAATGGGGCAGCAGCAACAGATGCTTCAATGGGCAGCGACGTTTGGTGGAATGCATGGCGGAGCTCCTCTAGCACCAACAGGGGCAGGAGGACTGATCAGTGCAATGACTATTGTCGGAGCAACAGTCTTCACAATTCGAAGGGCACGATCAAAGAAGGAATTAGAGCTCTAATAAAGTAATTTTGATGTTCTACCGGGCAGAAGGACACCGCTTGATTAGACATGTCCGGACTCACAAACTTTGATAATAATCTGCTAGTGTAGTCACCTGATGACTCTGCAATATTCTTTCACAGGCAAAATCTGGAATGATGAATATGAACAGGGGAACGCAATGAGTTTTGTAGCAAAACTTCTGAAGAAGAGGGGGATTGATCCAAGGAGTCCTGTACCACTTAGTGGTCCAGAGATTTATCCTGATATGCGACGTGCAGTTGATCGGATCAAGTTAGCAATTGATCGAAAACAAAACATTGGAATATTTGGTGATTATGATTGTGATGGGATCACTGCCACTGCACAGTTGGTTCGATACTTCCAGAGACATGGCTGCACACCTTTCGTACGACTGCCACACAGAATCCATGACGGGTACGGACTTTCTCCGAGCATTGTTGAAGAAATGATTAAAGAAGAAGTGGATTTATTGATAACTGTGGATACAGGAATTACTGCAAAGGATGAAGTAGCGGCACTTCAGGATGCAGGTATTGATGTGATCATTACTGATCATCATCACCTTGCTGATGAATTGCCTCTCGCGTACGCAATGTTGCATCCGCTTCTTGCCCCGCATTATCCGCAACCGTATCCAGCAGGTGCAGGTGTGGCTTTCCATCTTCTTAGAGGATTGGAAGGAGAGAACTGGGATGGGATGCATACAGATCTGGCATTGGCAATGATCGGAACAATTGCGGACCTTGTTGATGTAAAAGGAGAGAATAGAACATTGATTCAAAGTGGACTTGAATCTCTTCGGCTACTTAAAGATGAGCCTCTTGCAACACTACGAGACAGTGTTTCAAGCGGATCGGCCACTCTTAAAAGCAGTGATATTGCTTTCCGTATTGCACCACGCATCAATGCAGCAGGTCGTATGGCAGAACCACAGATCGCGCTGAAGGCGATTCTTGATGGGGGAGACGCTCTTGAGCAGCTTGATGCTCTTAACGCAGAAAGGCAGCTTACAACTGAGGAATTGATGTCACAGGTCTCAGGATTGATTGATAGAGATAATCTTCCTCCTATTCTCGCTCTTGCAGATGAATCATTCCCGCATGGAATCATAGGACTTATTGCCGGAAGATTGACTGAGCAGACAGGTCACCCAAGTCTCGTTGCCAGTGTTGATGGTGATGTCTGTACAGCGTCTCTCAGGAGTACTGAAAAATACAACATCGCAGAAGGTTTAAAGAGAGTTAGTGATCTTTTGATTACACACGGTGGCCATGCGCAGGCAGCAGGTTGTACCTTCAAACGTTCACACTTCGAAGATCTAACAAATAAACTCAATGAAGACATTAGAAAAAACGTAACTGAAGAATTGATGCCGCAAATTGTTCTGAGCGGTTCACTAAATCTTTCTGATATTACAATGACACTTTGTAATCAGATTTCTCTCTTGGAACCTTTCGGACAAGGAAACGCCGAACCGGTTTTTATTATTTCAAATATTACGATCGAAAACACAAGAAGAGTCGGAGCAGAGGGGAGGCACCTGCAAGGCAAGATTGGAATGATAAAGCTGATAGGATTTGGTCTAGGATATCTTGAAAGCATGATAAATGATCCTGTTGATATCGCTGTGCGTATTGGAATTGATCAGTGGCAGGGAATGATGCAGCCTCAATTGATCATCGAAGATATACGCCTGGCTATTAAAGACAGGCAATTGGCAGTTGGCAATTAGCAATTAGCTTTACTGCCTCTCAAAATTTTCATAAAACTTCCTATGCGTCTCGCAAGTTTACTAGCTGTCTTTTCTAGTTCATTCATTTGATCATCAGATAGTAATCCATCATCAACTGCGCAATCGAACCCAGCGATTACTTCATTAAGAGATGCAATTGCCGTTTCAAGAAATCTTAGAAACTCTTTATCCGATCTTTTTGCGGATCCTTCTGCAATATTCAGAATAACTGTCAAGCAAGATCTATCGATCTGATCGATCAGCTTATATTTCTCTTTGGGCGGAAAGTTATTAATATACTTGCGAACCTCAGACCTGAATTGCCTCGCTTCTTGATATACAACAAAATCACGGAACCTGAATGTTTTCATTAAGCTCAATTTCATACAATAGAACTAATCCTCAATCAACCCCTGCCAATTGCAAACATGCTAATTGCCAATTGCTCTTACGTATCAGC
>CAYUBO010000072.1:0-6253 GCA_964443095.1 uncultured Candidatus Peribacteria bacterium
CCACGTATATCTTGATGGTGGGCAAATGTGTACAAAGGAGAGTAAAGGAAGATCGCTGGTACGTCGTTCTTCAGTACCTCTCGCAGGTCATTAAGTGACACCAGCCTCTCATCTTCATTGTCAGTCTGACGAATTACTTCCAATAAAGTATCAGCTTCGAGTGATGTGTACTGTGAAAGATTATATGAATCGATCTTCAGCTCGTGAGTGGTGCCTTCAAGATTCTGTTTCCCCGCACTGTGCCAATATGGGTAACTATCCAGATTATCAAGTAAGGACTGTCCAAAGAGAAGAATGTCGTATTCACGCTTCAGAAGCCTGTCCTCAAACTCCTCACGAGACTCTGGTATTACAATTCCGACGTGAACACCTAATTTTTTCCACTGCTCCTGCAACTCTTCTGCGATCTTCTTGTACTCATGAGGTGCATTACTTGTAACAAGTGTTAGTGTAAGACGATCACCATGTACGTTCATTCTAATATCTGTCGGATCTGTAGTAAGCCTCTTTCTTACATGACCCTTTTCAAAATACATTTCCTTTACAGTTATAGTTTCATCTTCACTGACTTCCCCCTCTCTGGATTTCAGGAATAACTCAAGTAGATCCTGCTCTGCGCTCGCTAGCTTAAATTTCTTAGTGCTACTCGTTCTCCATACAAAACATGAATCAACCGTTTCTCCCTTTTCATTTATAAGCTGAACAAAGTTATCTCCCAGAATGAGACTGCCTGTTCCACCATGTGTTGGTAATGCGACTATCCATGATCCTGTGTTCGAAGGATTAAGAACTACTGGTATGCCATTCACAGTTGACCCTAAGCCTGAAGTTGTAAGTGAACCTGTGACTGTAAGTACAGCGCCTGTATCCAGAAGCACAATATGATCTATCTTTAACGGCCCAACTGTATTTGTATCTCTCATTTCAAGAAGCCTCTGCAGTCTTAGCTTTTCAGGAAGGTGCCAATCAGATTCAAATAGTGCACCTTGAGCAGAGTTAGGGTCATATTGATATCGCCAGTCAGAGGTATCTATTTCCAGTAGGGGAGTATCTACAATTAGAGACTCGTTAATTGTGTCTACAATACCCTGCTTATTTGTTCCGAGTTGGAGACCGAGACGCAGATTGCGATCCTGCAATATAGGTCTATCCAAGTTTAGGAAAAGAGAAACATACTGTGGTAGAGAGTAATTCCGTGCAGAGAACCTTCGTGGCAGTATCGGGTCTCCTGCACTGTTTCTAGGCACCAGACGAACACCGTCTAAATTGCGAATATCAGATAGAAGAGTCGAATAGTCTGGGAATATTCTGAATACAACTCGATTCAACCTGTACTCAGGTTCAAGTGGTCTCTCAAACCTTTCAAGAGTTACTTCGGTACTTAACTCAGTCTGCACAAGACTTTTAAACATATACGGACCTGCTCCAACAGGAGCAAAACCAAAGTCCAGGACCTGATCAAATTTACTTACCGGTATACCTTCAAACAACTTCTGTGGAAGAAGTCCGATTGTCAGGTTGCTTGCAAAGAAGCTGTAAGGCTCTTCTAATTTAAACCTAACAGTCTTCTCATCCAACTTATCGATCACTACACCTAGGAAGTTCTGTCGCAGTAATGCATTCGGGAATTCTGGATCCTGAATACTTTTAAAAGTAAAAACAATGTCATCAGCTGTCACGGGATGAGGATTCTCAGCAGTGCTGTCGTGCCACATTAGACTGTCATTGAGCTTCACTGTATAAATTCTCCCAGCATCCGACACTGAGTAAGATGCAAGATCGTCCTCAATTCTCTTTGTTACGGGGTTATATTTAAGTAGTCCAGAAAAGACTAAAGAGACAATATCTCTGTTTACGTCATTTGTTACCGTGAACCACGGAATAAGAGGCTGAAGTTCTCCAACTGATCCTTCAATGTACGTTCCTCCAATATCCGGAATCACAACAGTTTGGTCATGGTAAAAACGTCTAAGTAGAATCAAAAGAGTTAGCAAAAAAGCAAACGCAAGGATTATTAGAATCCATCGATCAAACCGAAGGTAACGAAATCTGTACTGCACCAAGGGAAGGGGAATTCCTTGTTGTTTAGACGTACCAACGTACTATTGCCAACAAGAAGAACAATACGCTCAGCCAAACGGATGCGTTGAAGATTAGCTTTTCAGCACCTCGTCTTTGAACGTAGCTAGATCCGGTTCCTCCAAAAGTAGCTGAGAGGCCAGATGCCCTGTGCTGGAGGAGGATGCAAATCATTAACAGTATGCCTGCGGCTAGTTGAATTATTTCAAGTATGCTCATCAGGAGTATTGTAGGAACTGAATACTCAGCAATCAATACATATACCTCATTCAAAACTGGTACACTAAAAGCGTCGGGCGGTTAGCTCAGTTGGTTAGAGCGTCTGGTTTACACCCAGAAGGCCGCTGGTTCGAATCCAGCACCGCCCACCATTTTCACAAAAAAAGCTCTCAGATGGCAAATAATAGCTCTGTTTAGGCAAATAAATGCATTGTAACAACTTGACAGCCTGTCAAGGATCATCTAAAGTCTATCCCTTTAATTACCAACTTCTTTTATGAAGTGCACGAAATCATGTAGCCCAAGAATTCGCGTTCTCGCACTCCTTAGTGCTCTGGCAGTATCTGTCACAGTACTACACAGCATGGCCGTTGAAGTACCAGCAAACGATGCTAAGGCAGAATTTGCTCAGTGTGCTGACGGAATAGACAACGATCACGATGGAAGAACTGACTATCCACAAGACGTGCAGTGCGCTTCAATTCACGATGATTCAGAAGGCCCAACAGGAAGGGGTCTTTTTATAAGCGTTTCAGACAGAACGGAGATAGTAGAAGCTGGTGATTCTCTTACATACAATGTTGGACTAAGAACAGAGTGGGATACAGGAAAGGAGGTAGATGTGTTCTTCCACATGCCACACCAGACAAATTTGATCGCAGCTAGCGACGGAGGAAGAAGGCAGGAGAACTACATTGTTTGGAAGAACGTAAGCGTTTATCCAGGAAAAGTAAGAAACCTCAGTGTAAGTGTTAGCGTGAATCCTCATGCGAAAAAAGAGATGCTACTTATAGCAGAGGTCTCTAGTGAAGGTGTTGTAGCTACAGACACAACGCGAGTAGAGCACAATGTAGTACCTTATGTAGCTAATCTTGATGTTGGTATTTCCGATGGTAAGAAATACGCTGACCCAGGTGAAACTCTTAAATACAGAGTTACAGTTGCAAACCCAACCGGAATGGATCAGACAGCTAATATTCGAGCTACAATTCCTGCACACACAACATTTATTAGCTGTACAGAATGTAAGGAAACAGGAGGAACAGCCTACCAGTGGAATAATCAATTGGTACGTGCCGGTGAAATGCGAGAATACTGGATTGCAGCATACGTAGATAAGAGTGCTCAACAGTTTGAAGTGCTTAATGCAAACGTTTCAGTTGGAGCTGTCCGAGTGAAGGATTCAACATCCGTTTACTCCGGAGTTCTTCCAACTGGTTTTTCTGTTTCACTTGATGATGGTAAAGATGAAGTTGCACCAGGCGAACAGGTTACCTACGCAATTGACGTTCGCAACAACACAGAGAAGCTTGCAACAGAAGTAGATATCCAGAACAAGCTCCCAACCTACGCAGAGTTCGTTTCAGCAACTGAAGGTGGCCAGTGGACCGGTAAGCAAATCTACTGGGACAATCTAACAGTGAGCCCATTTGGATCACGCAAAGTATTCGTAACTATTCGTGTTAGGAGTGATGCTCCTGAGGGAACAAGTCTACGTAACGCAGTAATCGTAAAAGGAAGAGAAGCTGTTGATCTCTCAACAATTTCCAGGAACCCACATAACGTAAGAAGAAGCATAGGTAATGGTTATAGCTCCACCGGAGTAGTAAGCAAGAGTGGAAAGGATGTCGTTCTCCGCAAAGTTGCAGACCGAGGAGAGGTACGCCCAGGCGACACAGTTCGCTACACAATTTACCTTAGAAACACCACTAACCGTCCTCTGCACAACGTGCAGGTAGACGACAGAATGGATAGCTCCTACGTAAGCGTTATTAACGCAGATCGTGGAAGGGCAGCAGGAAGTAACCTTAACTGGAACATTCCTTCACTCTCACCGGGCCAGGAATGGAAGACCAGCTACACGGTTCGTATTGCAGCTCACACTCCTCACGGAGTAACCCTGAACAACATCGTTACAGTTTCAGGTGAGGGAATGGAAACATTGTCTCTCTCAGAAAGAGTGCACACCACTCAGCTTGGAGTTGTGTACAACTTGCCTCCAACCGGTGCCGGATTCGATGCAATCTTCCTTGGTCTCACAGGACTCATTGGAGGAGCACAAGCATTTGCACAGAGAAGGAAGTACCTGATCAGTTAAGTACAATTAAGAAATTAAAAAGAGCGCATCAGTCGGTGCGCTTTTTAGTATCAACTACTTTATTGTAACGCTCCAAATATCTCCGACATCAAATCAACAATCATTGAGAAGTTCATTTCAAAAGGAATATCGAGGATCCTTGCGATGAAAGCTACAAGGAAGAATGCCACAAAGGCCACAAACAGGCCGATAATTGCGAAACGAATCGTGTGCACAGCTTTCTTAATCTTCTCTTCATTTCCCGCCGAGAGGATGAAGGTGATACCTCCAATAATGATGTAAGCAAGGCAGAGAATGGATGCGAGGATCAAACCGAGTGCCACGAACGTCGCGATGATTTCGATCACGCTTCCACCTTCTAATAGTTCGCTGAGCATAATAAAGAGGGGAAAAGATTAGGATTCTGAGGGTTCTAAAACTTTTAAATTAATGCGCTGCTTAAGATTGCCTCCAACAATTCTAAGCAATGTTCTAAGTGCCTTAATCGTCTGGCCGCCTTTACCAATCAACTTACCCATGTCTCTGTCGCTGACCTTAACAGTCAAAAGGATACCCAGATCATCAATCTGACTTTCGATATTCAATTCCTCTTTGTCCTCTACTATCGATTCAAGGACGTACGTGAGAAATGAAAGGCCAGGTACCTCGGTAGCAGTCGGTTCAGGAACCATGTGCAGTAAGTATTTTACTCTGATTTCTCCTCAGTGTCACCAGCTGGTTCTTCTGTAGCCTCAGCCTCTTCCTTCTTTTCTTCCTCTGGCTCTGGCTTAACCTCTTCAGCAGGCTTATCTTCTAGTTTTTTCTCTTTGGAATCCTCGGATTCCTTGGTTTCTTCGGTTTCCTTTGCAGGATCATCCTCAGCCTTCTCCACAGGTGGCGCAGCAGCAGGGGCTCCTTCATCGCCTTCTTCCTCCTTAGCCTTTCTCTTCTTCTTGTGTACATACTTATCTATGTATTTCTCCAACCCCTTCACGCCTGCTTTTGTTAGAAGCCTGGCAACTGTATCTGTAGGTATTGCTCCTTTTTCGATCCAGTAGGAGATTCTTTCTTCGTTGTATTCAAGTACTGGCTCCTTTCTTGTTGGAAGAAAGTAACCTAGGTCCTCTTTAGATTTACCCTTCACGGCTTTCGAGTGCTCAGCCAGTACAAGCCTGTAAGCTGGTGAGTTACTTCTGCCGGTTCTCTTGAGTCTTATGCGAAGCATAATGAAAGGTTGGCTGCGTTTTTTTGCAGCCTGCATAGACTATGGAACCATAATCCCTAGTGCAAGGTAAATTTCAGCTTTTATCCCCATTTTGGCTGGTTTTAGATCTCTGAATTCTCACTTCCTTTACTGTGTCAGACCCGTCGTTAAGATGATCAATTAGCTTAATAGAGGCACAATTGCACTCCTGTGCAGCAATTGATGTTGATGATTCTATTATAAGAACTCCATCTTTAAATACAGTTGGCTGAAGATCTGAAGCGAAAGTTTTTAATTCTTTATCTATCCAATCTTTTGCCTGTGTAACTATCAAGGCTGACTTAGCGTGTGCATAGAGGCCCCGCTTCTTAAGAACTTTCGGTAATAGTGATCCAACTCGATCCATAGTTAAACGGTAACTGGTTCAAATACTCCAAGTAATACATCAGATGTTTTTGCTGCGATTTCATCCCATTTCATTTGATCAACAGGAACCTGATTTGGTGGATTCTTCATTGCTAGCGCAAGATCTTCGACTGTAGGTTCGGTGAGAACACACTGATCTCCTGCAACCTCGGGGATAGCCCCTTTTACTGTTGCAATCACAGGACACCCGCATGCTTGTGCTTCGAGAATCGGAGGGCAAAATCCTTCGTAAAGAGATGCGGTAACAA
>CAYUBO010000072.1:6266-7070 GCA_964443095.1 uncultured Candidatus Peribacteria bacterium
GCTCCTCCATACAAAGCTGGGAGATCCTCATCATCAACACCTGAGAGGAGCTTTACAGTGTCACCTAATGGTAAATCGTTTGTCTCTTTACCGGATGATGCCAGTACAAGCTCAACATTTGGATCATTAAGTGATCTAAATGCTTCAATCAGCATTGGAACATTCTTGTGCTCCTTGGCATTTCCAACGTACAGGAAGTAGTCCTTTTCCAGAGAGTATTTCTTACGAACTTCCTGCTTGCGTTCATCAGACTGAATTTTAAAAATCTCTGATACCCCCTCGGGAATTACTGTGACTTTCTCAGCAATTTTCTTTCCGTAACATTTCTTTATCTCATCCTTAGTGAAATTACTTACAGCGATAACACCAAGCGACGACTTGAGTGCCTGCTTCATTACAAGACGATACCCTTTCTGTTTTATAAATGATGCTTTATTGGGGTACCTATGGAGGATTAGATCATGAACTGTCACAACAAATGATGTTGGGCACATCAAAGGGATATTAAAGTGTGGGAAGAATATGAGATCCAGATTCTCCTTGTGAATTTTCTCAGGGAACTCGGTCTGTTCCTGCATCGAGTAGTGTTCAAAAGATGCTTCTATGATCTTGGGTATATTTTGTAGGTCTTTAAGCCACTCTTCGCCAGCCGATTTAACGTAAAGTACATACTCAATCGGATCACCACGATCAATGAGATGGGGGACTAATTCTCTGGTATATCGCCCAAGACCTCCCTGCAAGGAAGCAAACCGACAATCGATACCAATCTTCTACATCTGTGGCATCATACATGCATGGACG
>CAYUBO010000073.1:0-7047 GCA_964443095.1 uncultured Candidatus Peribacteria bacterium
GAGATGAATAGCGAAAGTGACATGGAAAGTTACCTCTCTCATCTATGAAGACGATCTTCGAGAAATCGATCACCGGCAGATGTGGTATGAGCCTCCCGAAACCAATTGGGCAGGAAAGCGAACTGACTACTACGCGAAAGGACTTGGATCTTCCGGAACTCAGTGAGTTGGATGTTATTCGCCACTTCACAGAACTCTCGAAGCGTAACTTTGGTGTAGATGACGGCTTCTATCCGTTGGGTTCCTGCACGATGAAATATAACCCGAGAATTAATGAAGCCATGAGCTTTCTGCCGGATCTCTTGAGTTTCCACCCATGGCAGGAGGTTGAGGACAGCCAGGGAACACTGGAAATCATCTACCGTACTCAGGAATATCTGCATGAAGTGACAGGTTTCCCGGCACTCACGCTTGAACCTGCAGCAGGATCTCACGGTGAGCTGACTTCTGTGATGATGATGAAGAAGTACCATCTTGATAGAGGTGATACAAAGAGGACGAAGATGATCATTCCGGACGGTGCGCACGGGACAAACCCCGCAACCGCAACCATGTGTGGTTTTGAGTGCGTCGAAGTTCCTTCAGACGACAAAGGAGGAGTGGACATCGAAAAGATGCGTGAGATTGTTGATGACGAGTGTGTGGGAATGATGCTCACGATCCCCAATACCGTTGGCCTCTTTGATCCGAATATCTTAGAGATCTCCAAGCTCCTACACGACCACGGAGCTCTGCTCTACATGGATGGAGCGAACCTGAATGCCATCTTAGGACTTGTGAAGCCCGCTAAGATGGGAGTGGATCTTATACATATAAATCTACATAAAACTTTCTCCACTCCTCACGGAGGAGGTGGACCGGGAGGAGGTTTCGTCGGATGCACGAGTGAGCTTGAACCGTATCTGCCAGCTCAGAGGATCGTCAAAAACGGTGAGAAGTACGACGTTGAGTTTAGGAAGGAGAAGAGCATCGGCCGTATTCGAGCTTTCTACGGAAACTTCGGAATAGTCGTCCGTGCATTCACCTACATGACGCGCATTGGAAGAGAAGGAACTAACAGGATAGGGCGATACGCGACGCTGAACGCAAACTACATAAAGGCTCGTTTGAAGGATCACTACCATCTCCCATATTCACAGCACTGCATGCACGAGATGGTCTTTAGCGATAAGTTCCAGCAGGAACACGGCGTGAGCACGATGGACGTCGCCAAGCGAATCCTTGATTTCGGCTTCCACCCACCCACCGTCTACTTCCCGTTGATTGTCCCAGGAGCGCTGATGATTGAGCCAACGGAGGTGGAGAGTAAGCAGACACTAGACGAGTTCATAACCGCCATGGTGCAGATTGCCAAAGAAGCAGAGCGTGAACCGGACAAACTCCACGGAGCACCATTCACAATGCCTGTACGGAGAGTCGATGCGGTGAAAGCTGCGAGAGAGCCTGTGGTGGTGTGCACCACCTGTTGTTCATAACTAGTGTCGTGGTTCGACGGGCTCACCATGACAAGTACCGCAGCATTTTCCCCCTAAAACTGTGTTTCAACGTCCCCTCTCCCCTGAGGGGAGAGGGACAGGGTGAGGGGGGAACACTGCTGTTATAATCACAAAGCCGTATGAGAACCATCGAATTCGTTTACCCGCAAAACACCAAAGCAGTCAGCCTCTCCGGCCCCGGCTGTGCTCTTAATTGCAAACACTGCAACAAGCACTACCTTGAAGGGATGGATACACTCGAGAGTCCTGTACCGGAGGGAACAAAGAGTTTCCTTTTAAGCGGTGGCCTCAATGTAAAAGGAGAGTCTTTTATTCTGGATAGAAAGGAAGAGCTCTTAAAAATCAAAGAGGAAGGGAACTTCCACTTCAACGCGCATGTCGGGTTTGTGTCTGAAGAGGATGTCGAGTCTCTTTCCGAAGTTGTAGATTACGTGAGCTTTGATTTCGTGTCAGATAGCGCCGTGATCAAGAAAGTCTACAAACTTGATAAAGACGTTGATGAATATATTGATTTGTACAAACGTCTCAGTGAGAAGATGAAAGTTTTCCCGCATATTACGATTGGGCTCGATGCGGGAAAGATCCACTGGGAGTATGAAGCGATTGATATCATTTCTGATCTCGGAGCCGATCGACTGGTCTTAAATGTTTTGATCCCAACAGCAGGAACAGAGTTTGAAGATGTGCCTAATCCGGATCTCAAAGAAGTACGAAAAGTGATGGAGTACGCTCGCGAGAAGTTTGCAGGCAAGAAATTGATCGTAGGGTGCATGCGTCCGACGGGTAAATATCGCAGTGATTTTGATGAAATGGCCGTGGAAATCGGTGTTGACCGCATTGTGCAGCCGACTCGTAGAGCCCGAGAGAAAGCCGAAAAGGAGGGATTGGAAATCAGTTACCTGTATGAATGTTGTGCAATGGATACCAAGCAATATGATAAGCGCCATCCGGGGCACGGGAAGATCCAACTGGAAGTACCGAGAGGGAAATGCTGCAGTGAGCAAGCACCGGAAAACAAAATGCGTCTCTCACTCAATTCTGCAATCCTTCTCGGCCTTAAGAAATCCCGCATTCAGCCAAAGACGAAAACACTCTATTTGATGAACTCAGGAGGGTGCGTCTACAGCTGTAGTTTCTGTCCGCAGGGAAGAGGGATTACTGATTCACCGGATAAATTATCTCGCATCAGTTGGCCTGAGTTCGAAATGGGAGAGGTACTGGAAGCGATGAGGCAGCATCCCGAAAGTTTCAAACGCGTCTGTATGCAGGTTGTGAATGCGAAGGGAGCAGTTGAATCGTTGCCAGAAACTGTGAGTGCCATCCGCGCTGCAGCTCCCGATGCAAAAATCGCAATGACTGTGCGCACGTATGAAATGAAAGATGTTGATGAGATCTTTGCTGCAGGAGCAGATGAAGTTGGCCTCTGCATTGATGCAGTTGATCCCGATAAGTTTAAGGAGATTAAAGGAGGCGACTTTGAGATGCACAAGGAGTTCGTCCTCGAAGCTGCAGACAAGTATCCGAACAAGATCGCAACGCATTTGATTGCGGGTATAGGTGAAACAGAGAAACAGATGGTTGAGATGATGCAAGAACTTCACGATCACAAAGTGATTATCGCGTTATTTGCGTTTACACCAGTGAAGGGAACTGACATGGAAAATACCGATCCACCGGATATGAGCAGCTACCGCCGGATTCAAATCGCACTGCACCTGATTCGTAATGATCGAAATCCGAAATTCAAATACGGCAAATATGGTGAAGTGGTCGATTTTGGGCTTGGGAAAGCCAAGTTATTTGATCTTCTTCTCGGCTCTAACGTCTTTGAAACATCTGGTTGCAGCGACTGTAATCGTCCGTACTACAACGAACGTGCGGGTGCCAAAGATCTCTACAATCATCCAGAAAGAATAGAAGAAGGGAAGTTTAGACAGGTGTTTGAGAGTGTGATCAGTTAAGCAGCAAGAATAATCTCCATAAGCGCTCTCCTTTTTGCTTTTGTCATTAGGACGTGAGATCTATAACTCTTGATAAATTTCCTACCCAGACCTTCCTGCAATTTCACAACGAGAGGTTTCTCTGCACTCAACTCCCTAATTAATGCGGGGTTATCAGGCCACTGAAGAATGTTTGAATCGACTGGCAGTATCTGAGCATCAATTGGAACAAAGACATCAGGTTCACTCTTCGGAGACTGAATCATAACAATTCCATTGCCCCCTTCTCTCTCGACGTAATCAACACCTTGCTCGGCAAGTTTTACGCGACCTCTATAATGCTTTGAACAAAGATGAAAAGGAGGAAAGCCGATAGGAACGTTTACATCCTCTTCCGGGTTCAATGGAGCCTCAACAGTTACAAGAGAAGAAATATCTTTAAAACCCAGTTGCACTGCTGCCATAAGAGCTACAAAACCTCCGTACGAACGGCCAATGATCTTGAAATTCGGTTCTCTTCCGAAAGTGGTGCGTATTTCATTACCTATTGCTTCAATCTCCTCAGCTAACCTTGCAATTGCCTTCTCAGGCTCTTCATTAGGACGATGAATAGGAGTTGGAGAACACGTATGCAACGTATCAAAATCATCTTCCTTCAAATCTTTGCACAACCTGTTAGTTGCAAAGGAGTCACAAAGGCCTAGAACGTGAATTGCATCGTCGCTTTTTTCCATAATTAAAGGCTTCCTATTAGACCCGATAATCACAGGAGAACAAAGCATAAATTGCACTATTTAGCTCTCTAGAGCCTCTTTAAACACTTCTGAGATTACAGGATGAGACCACACAACCTGCAGCCATTCATCCACTGTAAGTCCCTGCATCACGACGAGAAAAGCCTGATGAACAAGATCTGTCGCTCCGGCACCCGTGATGTGCACCCCGATTATCTTCTGTGTAGCTTTCTCTACAACTATTTTAACGAGACCTTCTCGTTCGCCAAGGATCACGGCCTTAGCATTTGCTGAGTACGGGCTCTTTTTAATTTCATAATCGATACCTTTCTCTTTAGCTTGCTCTTCTGTGAGACCGATTGATCCTACTTCCGGATGAGAGAAGACTGTCACAGGAATGTGGTCGTACTGAACTGTGAGCTCTTCACCCAGTATTCGTTTGGCAACCACCATTCCCTCACGCTCCGCTCCGTACGCTGTGAGATTCTTAAAAACGCAGTCACCAATCATATAAACATGTGGCAGTGAGGTGTGGTAGTGATCTTCATGTAACTCAATGCGTTTCCCATCATTCTTGATCCCGACTTTCTCAAGTTCCTCTAGATCATAATTCGGTGCACGACCAATGCAGACAAGTGCGTAATCTGTCTCGAGTGCCTCTTCTTTTCCGTCTGGATCTTTGTACTCGATGACTGCCTTGCTATCGCCATCGATCGCAGAGAGTACTTGTGTACCCAAAAGAATCTTGCAGCCTCTCTTCTCAAGAGATTTCTTTAGATGCTCAGTAATCTCTCTGTCTTGTGAAGGCAGAAGTGCATCCTGTAATTCGATGATCGTGACCTCTGTGCCCAAGGTAGAGAACACAGATGCCATCTCAACGCCCGTTACACCACCGCCAATAATGCAAAGGCTTTTAGGGATAGCGGGAAGATCAAGTAGTTCCGTAGAGGAAATGATGCGTTCACCCTGCTGCATGATGGGGAGAAACAGCGTCTTCGTACCGTATGCCAAGACAATGTCTTCAGCATGCAGTGTTTGATCGCCCACTTGAACATCGTGATCGCCAACCAGTACACCTTTCCCTTCGATTATCTCAACACCCGCATCCGTCAATTTCTTCGAAAGCCCCAAGCCCAGCATCTTCACATTCTGTTCCTTTCTCTTCTTCACTTCATCCCAGAGAATCTCTGGATCAGAAACTGAAATCCCATGCCGCTTTGCTTTCTTGATGACATCGAGAATCTCAACCGTATACAGGTATGTTTTACTGGGAATGCATCCACGATGCAGGCACGTGCCTCCAACAGCACACTCCTCTATCAAGCCCACCTTCTTTCCTCCGTGCACAAGAACTTCCGCGCATTTACAGCCCGCAGGACCTCCACCGATGATGAGTACGTCATAGTCAGTCAAGTTGAGAGCATGGTAGCAAAAAAAGCTGTATAACTCCCTAAGGAATCATACTTGACTATACGAATATATTTATTAATACTATTACCGATGCAACCTCTCAGTACATCTATGTCCACTACTACATGGAAGTCCTCATTCCGTGAGAGCCGTTGTATGCATATGTAAATTAAGAGATTTCTGAAATTAGCACGCTCTCCGGAAAAGAGGGCGTTTTTTGTATTTCATGCGAATGTATCTCATCCGACACGGCCAAACGATTGAAACGGGCACCACGTGCTGCGGGGGTGAAACAGATGTCCAGCTTTCACATGAAGGAATGCAGCAGAGCATAAGGAATCTGCATCTACTACACAGAGAGGAGGTAGAGAAGATCGTAACAACAGGTTTAAAGCGGACTGATGTGATGGGAGAAGCTGGAGAGTTGTTACTAGAAATTCCTCATGGGATTCAAACAGGATTTCGAGAGCGTCTTCTTGGCCCCTGGGAGGGAAAGCTATGGTCAAGTATTGCTAAAGAATACCCTGAAGTCCTCAAATCTATGCGGCTTGATCCTAGTTCTGCTGATATGGATGGTGTTGAGCTATCGCAAGATTTCCAGGCGCGAATACTTACCGCATTAGATTCAATGATTACTGAAAACATTGAGCGTGTTGGTGTTATTACGCACTATCAAGTAATGAAAGTAATTCTCAAACACTTCTTTCAGGAGCGGGCACTTTCTTTCCGTCCAACAAACGGTGCTCTTGTTTGTATTGATATCAATGAACAGGCGCGAGCAGATTTGGTTGATGTATGTAATGGTAATTGCAAATTTGATTCCCTGCAGAAAATTGCGTGAGACATTTCAAAACACCCCTCGCCAATGGAGGGGTGTGGGGTTCCTCGAGATTAGGATGTGATCTGGTGCTTGCTAGTGACCGTACAACCAAGAGCCATCAGCATGCGGCGTAGCTTCCAGGCGGTGTGGCGTTCTTTCACGCTTCCCAGATACACGTGAATGTCTTTCTTCGCTGGATAGGTGCGAACCCAGTCCATAAGGGTGTCACTTTCCTCATTCTTCTCGTTTATAAGCCTCGCCCAGTCGATAATTACCCCTGCGGGGGAGGGGGCGAGTGCCGAGTTTGTGGCTAGAACTGGAGACATGACTAGAGTGTACACCCGTACACCTCCCTTTTCAAGTCATTTCAGTAGACAGTCTCCAAATAACACTTCTCGCAATAAACTTTTTCCGGTCGATCAGGTTTGTAATTCGTCCAATGTGACTCACCGCAGTTGGCACATGTTCGCCACCAAACCTTACGTGGACATCGAAGCTTAAGGCGATCTTGATGACGGGCGACTGCATTCTTACGTGGCAGTGCAATATTCATATCTTTATAAAACTTCAGTTCCTGTGGAACGATCTTGTATTGCTTTCCACTCCCTTCACAATGGGGCTGATGGCGGCGTTGTTGACGAGCACGT
>CAYUBO010000074.1:0-5068 GCA_964443095.1 uncultured Candidatus Peribacteria bacterium
GCTTATGAGGATGAGCCTTTTTTCCGCAATGAAAGGTGCTAGTGCAGCTTCGTCCAAGAGGTCCTTCAAATTGAGCTTTTTCCCTTCCAGACGGGCACAATTCTCATCTCCGTGCTTCTGGACAAACTCACTGACCCACCTGCTCCGCTCCTCCCATAGAGCAAAGCTATTTTCGCCTGTAAAAAGGAATAACTGAGACATACTCTGATTGTACCCCTAGGGATCTTAGGGATCCTAGGGATCTTCGGGATCCTTAATACTTTGCTTCTATCACTCGATTCATAACTGATAATTAGGACTATACCACCCCACATACAATCAAATTGATCAAGTACTCGCACATTGAGAAAAAGTATGTTTTGGCTTATAATACTAAGAAATGCAAATTCATTACCCACGCTACTTTCTGCGGAAGCACATGCGAGTATTTCTACTCAGTTCACTGAGTGTCGTAGGTGCATTCTCGCTCGGCATCCAGACTGCTGGTGAAGTACAGCCGATCACGCTTATAGAAGCAGGATCGATCCAGCAAGCAGGCGATGTAGATGGAAGTGGCTTCGTAGACATCCAGGATGTAATTTCAATCCTGGAAGTGGCTCAGGGATACCAACCTGCGACACCTGAGCAACTCAGGAGCGATCCCAATGGGGATGGCATCCTGACAGTCGACGACGCTCTTCGTATTCTCACAACGCTCACGCTTCAATAATACGCATATCTATGCAGTACTCCCTTCGCAAGCTTCTCTGCGGCAAGCAAACGTATACGCATCGTGTGCTAATGCTCACAGGTGCATTCCTTGCATCAATATTGATACCTACGCAGGCGAACGCTATTGAGGGAGGAGTACACCTTTCCCTGCAACCTTTCTGTGAAAAGGAGGTCTACGAAGACACTATTTTCGGACCGGTACCGAGTATTGATCCTATGATCAACCTAGCTAAAACAGGATGTCCTGTCTTCGAAGTGGAAGACCCGGAAACAGCAAAAACTTATCCTCTAAAAAAGGATGACACTCTTGATATCCAAATTGCCTTAAGCAATCTACATACCCTAAAGGTAAAACGAATCAGATCATGGATAAGCTATGACCCTGACGTTCTTGAAGGAGTCAGTATTGAACTTAGTGACGACTTTCCTGTCGTTACTCCAGGAGAGTCTGACTTTGACTCAGGAAACGGGTACGCAAAAATAGAGGTTAGCGCAGAAGAAGGGAAAGAAGTAGACGTTGGACATGTACGGTTTGCCCGAATTAAATTCAAAGTAAAAGAAACGAATGAGGAAGGAACATACATCAGTTTTTACGACACAGACCCCGCAGGACACACACTAGTTACAGCAAATAAGTCAGGGGAAGAAGAACAGGTACTGGAATCTATACCAGGAACCCTGCATGTAATATTTGGAACCAATAAGAAAAAGGAGGAAAAGATTGAAGAGAAGACAGAAGAGAAAAAAGTTACAAGAAAGAGAAAACGGGGATCCTCAAAAGATGATGAGAAGAAAGCCGATGGTGAATCGTGCAATGTAGCCGAACAATGTGAGAGCAGACTATGTGAGAGCGGACTATGTATACCAAACCTTGATGATCAGCGTCAGGATGGCCCCCTGACCGGAAGCGTAAGCGACGGTGAGGGTGCAAAGCGCACCGCATTCTCACTTCTACAGGTTAGAACCCTTCGCATAACAACTGAAGGAAGCTCGATCTTCCTTTCATGGGACAAACTGAAGTCATCTGCTCTTAAAGCATACAACGTTTACTACGGAACAACGTCAGGAAGATACATACATCGCCGCACAGTTCCCGAAGCAAGCAACACGCTTACAATACGGGCGCTGCCAATAGAAACAACATACTTTGTTTCTGTGCGAGCTGTGAGCAAACAGGATGAAGAAAGCGCATTCAGCAAAGAAGTATCTGTGATAGTCGGCGATCCGGAGAGTTCTACATCTCCTCTTATTCCGGGGATGGGAGGTGATACGGCTCCACCTAACCCTCTTGAAGGAAGTGTAATTGATACCGATCTTGCTCCTGTCCCGGGAGAAACAGGTGCTCCTCCACTTGTCGTATTCCTACTTGTTGGATCAGCCGTCATTGGAACAATCTTTGCATTCCGAAGACAGGTGGCTGTGACAAAGAAATAAATAAGAATGAATGATATACATCCTCATTGGCAGGCCACTGACGACGCTCCACAAAATGAAGGAGAAGATGATCAAAATGTACCGGTTGAGGAAAAAGCTCCATCCCGCATTCCCGTTGGCACAACAAACATATCACGCCAGCCTGCAGCCATTTTGGGAGTTGTACTCGTACTGGTGATTGGATCTGTATTCTTCTTTGGGGTAGAAGATTTAAAAGAGCAACTTCGTGGAAGTGTTGGAGATCAGAAAACAGATTCTGCATTTGCAGAAAACTCATTTGAAGAAGGAGACGGCTTTGTGGATGCAACTGACATAATTGCAGACGCATTCCAATACGGAATCCGATCCGAACATCCATCCAATAAAATTGCTAGTGCAACTGAAGAAGGATCAAATGAAGCCCCTGCAGATAAACCTGCAGCAGGCAACAGTTCTCTCCCCAGAAACCCATACACTGTGGGAAGTTCATTTGAAGGCCCTGTTGATGACGTAGGAACAGAAGATTTTGGAGGTTTTGGTGAAGAAGAAACAGGTGAGTACAACTACGAGCAGGCGACCGCAAATATCACCGGAGTGAACCGTCCGGTCAGCCAGCCATCAACTGGTATTAACCTATGGATAGGGATACTCGCATTGAGCGTAATGGGATTTGCCTTCCTATCCAGACAGTGCTTCAAAGAAGTTCTTTGAACAAATAATTTATACAACTATTCATGTCCTCCACCTTCGTAGCTTTTTTCGTGATAGCATCTGAAATTGATGATGATGAATCGCGACATGAAAGAGGCCCTGAGGAAGCACCGTGAGGAGCACAGCAAGTACCACGGGACTAAGATCCGAACATTTGTGCATGACATTGTTTACGGAGGGAATGATGGAATTGTTACTACTTTTGCGATTGTTGCCGGTACGACAGGAGCTCAGCTTCCGCACGGCGTGATAATAATACTTGGACTTGCGAATCTTCTTGCGGATGGAATCTCTATGGGAACAGGTGCGTATCTATCAACAAAATCAGAGATGGACCTGTATGAGAGGCTCAGAAAAGAAGAAGACCAGGAGATTGATGAAGATCCGGAAGTTGAACGAGAGGAGATACGTGATGCATTCGAAAAAGTTGGATTTAAAGGAAAGGATCTGGACCGTACCGTGGAGATAATCACAAGTAACAGAGAATTATGGGTAGAAACAATGATGATTGTGGAGCACGGACTGACAAAGAACACTGTAGATCATCCATTCCTACATGGGCTCTTTACCTTCTGCTCATTTGCAGCCTTTGGATCTATTCCCCTGCTCCCATACGTAACCGGAATATTTGAAACGAATCAATTTGCGATAGCGATCGTATCCACAGTAATTGCTCTCGGACTTTTGGGATTCACAAGAAGCCGAATAACGAAAGAGCGACTCCTACGCGGGCCATTTGAAATAATTGCTGTCGGCGCAATTGGAGCATCAGTCGCGTATGGAGTAGGAGTGTTCCTGAAGAATTTAGTAGGCGCCATCTAATATTTCCCTTACCATAAATACATGCCAAACGAACGATCACTCCCCTCTCTCCCGTCGCGCAATATGTGCGCGTTGATTACAGTTGGATTCTTTGTAATCAGCCTTTTGATTTACGGAATGTCACTCGGAAACGGATTCGTCCGTTGGGACGATGGAATGCTGATATTCGAGAATCCGCTCGTGCGAGGAATCACTCCTCGAACAATCTGGGGAGCACTCACCAGTTTTGATCCTGAACTTTATATACCATTGACGATTTTCAGCTACCAGCTTGATTTCCTTATTGGTGGAACAAATGCATCCATCTACCACATACATAGCCTAATTCTTCATACACTCAATGCAGTTCTAGTTTCTTGGCTGCTTCTTATATTTTCCAGAAAGAATTGGGTAGCACTACTTGGAGGACTGTTCTTCCTAATTCACCCCGTACACACAGAAGCAGTTGCATGGGCAAGTGCGAGGAAAGATGTACTCTCAACACTTTTCTTTCTATTGAGCATACTTACGTACGTTTCGTTCCATTCAACGAAGTCCAGACGGATGTACATCTGGAGCGTTATTACGCTTGCACTTGGGCTAGCTGCAAAAGTGATGGTAATAAGCCTTCCGTTAGTTCTGCTGCTGATTGATTATAAGAACGGAAGGAAGATCAATAAGAAAGTCCTCAAAGAGAAACTCCCCCACTTCATAATCGCGGCACTATTCGGGATCATTGCTCTGATCGGTAAGACAGAAGTGATATCCGCTTCAACGTTTATTGATAAGGTGCTGATGGCCTGCAAGAGCACAGTCTTCTACATAGAAAAACTCTTCTGGCCCACAAAGCTTTCTGTCCTACATCTTTACCCAGGAGAGATCAGTTTTTCATCACCGGACTTCTATCTGCCACTTGTCATAGTAGCTTTGATACTGTTCGTTGCATTCATTTCCATTAAAACAACCAAAACGATTATTTTCGGTGCAGGATTCTTCTTCATAACTCTGTTCCCGACATTCGTGAACTTCGCAAAAGGAGAAGATCTTGACTTGTACATTGCATCTGAGCGCTACACGTACGTCCCAAGCATCGCGGTTATCTACCTTGTCCTGATGGGACTCTTCTGGGTTATCTCACAGGTAAAGAAACCTGCTCACAGGGATTCCGCTGCATTCCTAGTCACATCAATCCTATTGATTGTTATGGGATCATTCTCATACGTCGCACATTTGCAGGCAAGATTATGGGAAGACAGCGGCACACTCTTTAAAAATGTTGTCGCGATCTATCCATACTCCCACGTCGCACACAATAACCTCGGGAACATGCACAGACGCATGGGAGATATAAATAAAGCAATTACGGAGTACAAGGATGCACTGGAGCTTAAACCACACGCAAGAACCCTGAGCAATCTCGCATCAGCGTATA
>CAYUBO010000074.1:5078-7043 GCA_964443095.1 uncultured Candidatus Peribacteria bacterium
AAATTTATAGATGGTTTAAAATACCCATTTATTAGGGCAAAAGGATTAACAAATGAATCTCTTGCGTACTACGCGAAAGCATTGGAGCTTAATCCCAACTTCCCGCAAGCACACATCGGGCTTGGAACCGTGTACGCATCAATGGGTCAAAATGAGAAAGCACTGAATTCATACGCAATGGCACTGCAATTGGATCCGGATTCATTTGAAACGATGGTGAACCTGGGATCAATACTCGCAAACACAGGTAACCCCGAAGGTGCCATTGAACAGTACGATCTTGCGCTTAACCGCGGGGTTGCTCTCTCAAAGCTGGGAAACAAGGAAGAAGCTATCCGTGCCTACGTGAAAACTGTGAAACTGGAGCCTTCCTTTATAGGAGCTAGAATCAATCTTGGGATCCTATACTACGATCAGCAGGAGATCGAAAAGGCAGTTGATCAGTTCAGGGATGTTCTGATCTACGACCCGAAGAACGCACGAGCACATTCTGCGCTGCAGCAGATTCAGCAAAGGCTGGAATAAGTTAGAAGTACTGAAGCCAGTGCAGTCCCCATCCAAAAAGAATTCCTGTTGCTATCACATGACTGAGTAATGCTGCATGAATTCCACCACGTTTTCGCATCAGTACACTCCAGATGACTGAAGCAAACGCAAAACCAATTGCGATTGCTGATAACAATCTTGCTGACAGAAAAGGTACAGCAACGATAATCGCGGCGAGGTGTACACTCACATAAGCGAATACCGACAGAGATGTACCCATGAGATCGCCCCACCTTCTGCTTGCTTCCTTGTCTAACCATATTCGAAAGAAGAGTTCTTCCAGAGGAGAATTCAGTACTGTAAAGACAATAATAATTGTGAGTGCTCCACTGGGACTAACACCAACTCTTGAATCGAGTGATGACCGAATGTGCGATGCTTCAATTCCAATGGAAGATAAGCCCACAATTCCACAGACTGCGATAAGTATCCCCGTCACGACTCCGATGACCCACAGAGACCGTTTTGGAAGTTCTTCATCAAAAGGCCAAAGGAGATTCATCCCCCTCTTCCCCTGATTCAGACGCCAGAGAACTGGCACTGAAAATTGGATAATCTTCTGAAACACATATGCCAAGACTCCAAGTATGGGAACAAAGAACCTCGAAACAGTGGGCAAAAATGCTAGAAAAATGATGAATAGATTCGACATTTATTAAGCGAATAATACACTCTGATTAAACTCTTCAATAGTTCTTGACTGTTTGGATTGGAGTACTAGCATGCTCTTCTCCTTTTTACTCTTTTACTATGCCAGTGACAGACAGAATAAGTCTTCCGAATAAAACCGATGTTCCTCACAGACATGTAAGGGGAATTGACTTTAGTAGATGTCCACGAGTCCAAAGAGGAGAAACACTTGATTTCAAAGCTACTACCACATTCTTGGGAAGAGAAGCCCAGGTAATTTCTGCAAAATGTCAGAAGTGTCTAGACCGCGTTGCCCAGAGACAAGGCCTTGGATGCACGGATGACGATCGATCTACTATTGACGGTGAAACCAACTGCACTATTGCCAGCCAAAGAGGTGAAGTTCAACTAAATGTAGGAACTGGAAATGGAGATCCTCCTGTAATTAAAGTAATGACTGGGATTATTCCCGGTTAGTACTCATTACCGAAAGTAACAACTCCTCAAACTCCTTGTATTTTGGATCCATAGAAATATTGAAGTGTCCTTGTCCGGGGAAAAAGCGAAATTTTGCTTCTAGTTTCTCTGCTAGTTCTTTTGCATCTTCTAGTTTGATGTAAGGATCATTATCACTATTCCAGACTTCTACTTGATCACAGAGACCTTGGATTTTTTCCCAATCAAAAGAGCCAGCAACAAATTCCTTCATTAGCGGATCAAAATCATTTCCCATTTCCTTCCAAACAGGACCGATCGCATAAAGAACTTTGATCTTATTATTCAGTTCCA
>CAYUBO010000075.1:0-3203 GCA_964443095.1 uncultured Candidatus Peribacteria bacterium
GCAGTGGTTCTGTTTAGATCACAACGTGAAATTTGGAAAATGGATATGAAAGATAAGAAGGATGGGAAGCAGCGTGTGTGCAAAGAGTGGTTAGGGTAAGCTAGAGCCATTCTCTGGATCGACATCATTCTCGGCTTTGTAATAATCCTTGTTTTTCTACTTGTTATTACGGCAGTTTCCCATATTTGGGTTGCTGTCCCCTTCATACCAACACCGAAGAAAGTCGTTCATCGTATGTTGGAAGTGGCTAAGATAACAGGAAAAGAAACAGTTCTGGATCTTGGTGCTGGTGATGCACGTATTTTGATTGAAGCGAAGAAAAAGTATCCCAAGCTCACTGCTCGAGGGTGCGAATTTGTTCCTACTGTTTGGGTATATGGAAAACTACGGATCTGGCTTTCGAGGCAAGATGTAAAATTGCGCTTGGGCAATGCTCTGAATGAAAAAGTTAGTGATGCTGATTGTATATTTATGTATCTCATTCCCGGAATTATGGAAGAGATGGAAGAGAAGATTGATAAAGAGTTAAAGAAAGGAACAAAAGTCATCTCTTACGCGTTTCGTTTTCCAAATAAGAAACCGATTGATCAGGTCGTTGTTCCGTGGATTACCGGTGAGAGGAAGTTGTGGATTTACAAGTGGTAGATTTGCATAGCATGGCTACCAGAATAAGAATCAGATAGTAAATGATCATGATCCATTTGTGATTTATCTTTATCTCAACAGATCCGAAAGGAACATCTGCAAGAGATTCAGCAACAAAAATTATCCACTGCAGACATCCCCATCCAAAGTAGGCGATTATCTGTCCGATAGGGAAATATAAGAAACTGATTATTGTTCCTGAGAACCCAAACAGCATTGAGAGAGGTATAAATGGAGCCACGAGAACATTTGCAAGTGGCGCAGTTAGAGAAAATCTCTGAAATAGGAATACAATTAGCGGTACGGCGGTGATCTGTGCGGCAACAGTCATTTGCAGAGCTTCACGAATTCCAAGAGTGCTTGGAATCCGCTTAAACAAGCGATTTAGAAGGGGTGCACATTCAATCAATCCGAGAACTGCAAGAAAGGAGAGTTGAAACCCCGCGTCGTACCAGAGGTACTTTGGGTTCCAGAGAAGCATAAAAGTAAGTGTCCAGAGAATTCCCAGTCGAACGTCAGTTTTCCTATTTACCTGAAGAGCGAGAAGACCAAGGCAGCCCATGATGGCAGCTCGGACAACTGCTGCACTTGCACCCACAAAAAGAGTGAATGAGATGATTGCGATAATTGAAGGAATAAATCGCCACTTGAATGGAAGCCAGAATAGTGAACCCGAGATGATCGCAATTACTATCGTGATGTTGTACCCGGAAATTGCGATGATGTGAGTTAGTCCGGTTGCATTGAATGCATTCATCAAATGTTCTGGTATTCCTTTTCGTGATCCGGTGAGAAGTCCTGCCATGAACGAAGCATGTGGTTCGCTGTAGATGCGATTTATCTGATTCTCGAAACGATTTTTTGTATCAAAGAGGAATGCGAGGAATCTATTTCTCTTCCCAGATCCAATCCGATCAATACTTGCATAGTACATAACACTGTAGATGTCGTATCTGCTTAAATATCTGTCGTAGTGAAAAGAATCAATCACGTCCGGCTTCTGCAGTTTTCCTTTTACATTAATTCGATCACCGTATTTGTATTCTGGCCACCCGCGTCTATCAATAATCAAAACTTTCCCAATTACAGGTGTGATCACAGTATGATCAATGGTGATCATTTCACTTTCGATCGTGTACTTCGTTTGAAGAGGCCTCCTATCCGGCTCTTCGGTGATCACTCCGATGATCTCAGCACTTGATTCATTCGCATAAGTATCAATTGTGAAGGGAGTAGTGGTGTGTGTTGTGCGGGATACGGAGATCAAGGCAAGTGTGATTCCGAATGTGACTGCGAGGAGATAGTGACGGCATGGAAAAAGGATCCCTAAGATCCCGAGGATCCCTAAGATCCCAAGGAGGTGGGGGTAATTATCGCACTGGTACCACTGCAGAAAGAATATGCTGATGATCAGCGTGAGTGTGAAGGTGTAAGAGATTCTCTGTGTGCGCATACAGTAATTATCCTCTGCTATTTGATTAGCCTGATCATCAACTAGAAAATCAGATTATGTGATCACTAGTTTTTGGCTTTGGGTAGACGATCCTGTGGTTCTTATTTTTGTGGGAACTCCTGTGCAAGTTTGATCCATTCATCAATCTTCAATGTCTGTGGACGGCGCTCCGGATTAATCCCGGCTTTATCTAGTAGATCATTTCCATTAGGGAGTGATCCGATCGTATTCCGTATCATTTTTCTTCTTTGAGAGAAGGCATGCTTCGTGAGAGTAAATATTTTTTCGATCGTATCCTTATCAGCTATCGGTTCATCGTAGCAATCAATCTGCAGAACAGATGAATCAACTTTTGGGGGAGGGAGGAACGCACTTGGTGGAACGTGTTTTATGATTCTTGGTTTACCGAAAATGGCGACAAGGATTGTGAGCAAGCTCGCATCATCTTCATCACAAATTTTTTCTGCGACTTCACGTTGGATTAGCAAAGTCAGTGATGTCGGATTATTATCCGATTCCAAAAAGACGTGTCTAAGTAGAGGAGAGGTGATGTGGTATGGGATGTTTGCAATCACCTTATAAGGTTCTTCAGGCATTGATGTATGGAGTGCGTTTTCTTGGATTAGAGAAAGCTGATAGCTTTTAGCTTTCAGCTTGTAGCTCACAAATTCTTCGATCAGAGGTATCAGCTTTCTATCAAGTTCGATTGCAGTCACTCTCGCACCTTTCCTCAAAAGTTCATGTGTGAGCACTCCGATTCCCGGTCCTATCTCCACTATGTGATCATTTGGATCAATATTTCCTGCTTCGACGATTGAGTCCAGAATCTCCTGATCAATCAGAAAATGCTGCCCAAGGTCCGTATTAAGCTTTAGATTATGCTCTGAGCAGAATTGCCGTATTTCGTCTGAAAGTTGATCCATCAAAAAGTTTGACATGACACATCATATCAGTAGAGTGTGCCCAACATGTTAGGTAAGTGCTTTTTCTACGGCTTCTTTTTCTTCCCTGCGAGGAAGGAGTCGTTTGCGCTGATCTAATAATCTGATTACCTAAGACTCCTTCCTCCCGCACAGAAGCGGGATTTTTTGTATCTATTATTTTT
>CAYUBO010000075.1:3239-4086 GCA_964443095.1 uncultured Candidatus Peribacteria bacterium
AGATCTTCCTACAGCAAATGAAGTCATGCGCGAGCATCCTATCGATCCAGGATTAGTGGATCCACATAGAGCAGAATTGATAAAGATCATGACTGGTGAGGATGATCGCTTGGCATGTGTTATAGGGTACTGCTCGTGGTACCCGCATGCTGAAGCATTGGAGTATTGCGATGAATTGAGAAGGCAAACAGCGGATACACGAGGAGAGGTGATGCTAGTTTCAAGGGTTCACACAGGGAAACCACGACAGGGTACGAAGGACTTGAGTACATGGGTGATCCATTTGATCCTCAGTCGTATGATATGAGAAGAGGCTTATTTCAAACGAGGCAGGTATTTGCAGAGGTTGTAGGGAGAGGACATCCGCTTTCTGATGAGATACTGAATCCAGATTACATTCAGCACTTCAAAGATGGATTAACGTATGGGTGGATAGGTGCGAGAACTGTAAGTTCCCCCAAATATAAAAAGGCTCCCGGAGGAATGGATTGTCCATTTGGCGTGAAGCATCCGACAAACGGTGAACTGAATGCGGCGGTTGCAACAATGATTGTTTCCCAATGTGGTCTCGACGAAGACTATCTTCATGCTCGTGGCGTAGATGTAGATGCGAGAAATAGAGATCCTTATCGCAGGCATCCTACACATATTGACATTATGGGGGCTGAGTACGAGGTGCCGGGAAATCCACATCTCCAGCTTGTCCTCCGTGGCGAGGAGAAAGGACGTAATTTCCATCCGGAAAAAATGACAGAAGCCTCAGAGCTAATGGAGGATGCACAGATTGTTAATGGGCGAGTGCTTGTAGATGTGAGTCACGAAAATGCTCGCCGCAATGGCAACGGTA
>CAYUBO010000075.1:4096-6999 GCA_964443095.1 uncultured Candidatus Peribacteria bacterium
TGGAGAAGGAAGTCCTAAAAGAGGGCTTTCTCGAACTAATTGAATATGCAAAAGCACAACCAGATGTATATAGTTCTATGTGTGGTGTTGCTGCCGAGGGCGCTCTCATTGGAGGTTCCTACAATCCCAAAAATGGCAGAGCAGGATATACACCAGGAATGTCTGTAACGGATCCGTGTATGTCACTGGAGCAATCAGTGGAGTTCGTACAAAGACTTGCTCAGTTACGTCTTGATACTCGTTCGAAGTGTGCAGTAATTGGCTAATAGAGGCCTAATTTAAGTTCGTATTCTGTCAAGAAAAACATGCAAATTCACACCCCTTTTTTTGGAAAATTCCCCTTGTAATACCCTTTTTAGAGTATACTTCTTTCGAACTATGCGCGTGCTTACACGCCTACTTTGCGTTGTACTTCTAGTGCCTTCACAGGTGCTGGCGCTGTCATATGATACCGCCAACTTGCCGTACCCGGATGCACCGCAAGACAGAGAGACAGCAGTAGCACTTAGTACACTTTCAAGAATGGGAATAATTGAAGGGCATGAGGATGGATACTTTCGTGGAAGAAGCCTCCTCAATCGTGCAGAGTTTGTGAAGATAGTACTGGGCCTTCTGGAGCCATCTGCATTTCCAAATATATTTTTAGATTGTTTCCCGGATGTTGATCCTGAAGTCTGGTACGCAGATCCTGTATGCAGTGCAAAGTATCTTGGCCTTGTTGAAGGAGATGACCTTCCCGGAGGTAAGAAGCAATTTGCACCATCAAGAAATATTAATTACGCAGAGGCAGTCAAAGTTTTGGTTCTAATTGCTGAGATGCCTATTGTTCGTAAAAACGGAGAGCAGTGGTATGCGGGGTACATTAGGGCTGCAGATTTGCGTGGTCTCACATTATCGGGACTTAAGCCAAACCAGTTTATAACAAGAAACGAGATGGTCCTTCTTGCCGCAGGATTCTATGCCTACAACAGAGATGAATTGGATCTCCTTCGGGCATCCCAAAAGAGAGCAGTCGTCGTATCATCCAGTTCATCAGAGGATGAATCGTCAGGATCATCGGTATCTTCGGAATCCTCGGTTTCTTCCGATGAATCATCCGAATCATCTGAAGAAGAGCCAAAGATGGAAGTGACCTATGATTCGGATTCTAACGTAACAATGAGAGATGACTTCCTGCAGCTCAATACGATTTCACCAGTGCTCGCTGCTGCAAATATTTTCTCAAATTCAGAGCCGTTGGAAGTAAAAGAGATCGTGGTGAACCTTGTTAGTGATGTGAACTCCATCGATTCATTCTTAGTATACGATCAGGATGCTGCATATCTGGGGCGGGCAACAAGAACAGGAGATGCTGAATACAAGCTCTTTACATCAGTCGGAGTTATTTCTGTTCCTCATCGTGAGGAATTTTCATTCTACGTACGTTCGCAGCTCAAGCCATACAACGGAGGGGGAGTTAGCGGAGAAGATGTACGCATCTCGAGTCTCGGAATAACGGCAGACGGAGGATGGAGCAATCGTGAGTACAATCAATCAACAACCGATATATTCAATCAATCACAGACAGCACGCTCAATTGTCACAAGTATTGAAAATGCAGGTGATGCTGAGGGTGTGCTAGTTTCCGGTATTGATCAGCAGATTGCCTCATTCCGTTTTACAGGAGAAAAGGGAGACGGATCAGCTGATTTAAGAGTGACAGAGCTCACATTTCAGATTGAACAGGTTGGAGGTGTTACTCTCAGTAATCCGAAACTCGGAAGTGCAGAAAGCAGTGACAGGATTAACTGTTCCATCGTCTCGAGCACTATCGTTTGTTCGGCTATTTCCGGATCCTTAGGATCGTTTGAAGACGCTCCTCGTGTACTACGAGTATTTTCAGATGTTGATGTACCTGCTGAAGCGCAGAATCCCGGATTGCGCCTTACTTTGAATCAGGCAGGCACGGTAAGCAGTGCAGGATCTGTAAGCTGGACTGATGGAGTTACAGTATTTACGTGGGTTCCCGGAGGGAATCCTGTAGCACGTGGTACTTACTGGAAAGGCTAGAGCGGTGTAATCGGAGCAATACTCAAAGCAAAGTTCTTCCTCTCTCCTGAGTCGAAGCGGATTTCAGCAACGTCACCCCGGACAGCTAGAACTGTTCCTGTTCCGAAGACCGGATGGCGGATTCTTGTGCCTTCTTCCATCACTTCCTGATTCATGTCGTCTTGGAAACTGAGATCCTGATTAAATTCCACATCCCCAATGCTCTCTTCTTGCTTAAATGGAAGGATCTTTGTCTTTGCAACTTCCTCTCCTCTGCGTGAAGCCCAAGCAAAGGCGCTTAGAACATCATCACTTCTTCTCTCAGTCACTTCATCCGGAAGATCATCCAGAAATCTGCTGGGTGCGTTGCTCTGTGTTTGACCCCATAGCATCCTATTACGTGCAAACATCATGCGAAGATGAGATTTTGCCCTAGTCATTCCTACATACATCAGTCTTCTTTCTTCTTCGAGCTGTTCTTTATCGAACATTGCATTGCTGTGTGGGAAAATATTCTCCTCACATCCGGCAATCATTACATGTTCGAATTCCAATCCCTTGCAAAGGTGCAATGTCATCAAAGTAAGAGCGTCTCCTGCACCCTCATTCATTCTATCTACCTCTGAAACGAGAGATACTTCTTCTAAGAAACTGGTCAATGACTCCTGTGGTTCAAGAGCGTCGTACTTGTGCATGACAGATAGGAGTTCCTGTACGTTCTCCCATCGTGTTTCTCCTTCTTCAGTGTCGTCACGAAGCCATCCTTCCATATCGATTGAATCAAGGAGGTTTTTTGAAAGTTCAGATACAACCATTGCGTCTGTTCGTTCACGATATCCGACTATTAAATCAACAAACTTAGTTATCCGGTCCTT
>CAYUBO010000076.1:0-6876 GCA_964443095.1 uncultured Candidatus Peribacteria bacterium
TTTATCACGTTTTTACAGATACTTCCTATATGTAATTGTTATTACAGATAAGAAGGTGCATCGGATGAAGAAGACACTACTAATTTTTGATGACCATCAAAGTATTGATCTATGGATGTTGCAGGATATTCTCAAATGTCAGCATGGAGTTATCCAAAATGTATTTGGATTTGGGAGCCTGATTCTGGAGGCACAGGAGACTGTGTTGCGAATACATTTTGTCCCGTGGGTGACAAATAAATACAAAAGATTGATGTCTCTGCGCGAACAGGCAAGGCAGAGAATGAACTATCCTCCGGGAAGGCTGAAGCGGCTTTCACGCTCATCGACCTCAGTTGAGGAAATAAATCCTTTCCCAAATGTTGCCAGTGTTCTCTAGTGTCTCTACATTGGCTGAACCTATGGAAGTGATGTCGCCATCACAGGAAAATCTTGGAAGAGCAGTTCAAATACTGCGGGAAGGAGGTGTAATCGCTCATGCAACGGAAACTTGTTACGGATACGCCTGTGATGTGAAGAATCTTAATGCTGTGGAAAAGCTGTTTGCCGTCAAAGAACGTCCTGAGGATATGCCGGTGAGCGTTCTGTTTTCAGATATTGATGCTGCGAAGGAATACGTGAAGTGGAATAAAGAAGCAGATCACCTTTCAAAGAAACATCTTCCCGGCCCCCTAACATTGATACTACCCATTCAAGAGAAGTGGCAAGGAAAGATTTTCCTCTCTCCAAAGGGTGAGAATCTGACAATCGGGGTCCGTATTTCCAGTGACCCCATTGCCGCTCAGATCGCACAGAAGTTTGGAGGGCCGCTTTCAACGACATCGGCAAACATTCACTCTGAACCCAATCCATACAGCCCAACTGATATCACCAAGCAGATTAATGGATGGGTGGAACCGGATTTGATTGTTGATAGCGGAGTTCTGGATCACACAGAAAGCTCTACTGTAGTTGATCTTGCAGGAGACGAAATTAAGGTTCTGAGGCAGGGAGATATAAGTATTTAGGAAAAAGGGAGAGGGTGGAGGGGAAAAGGGGAAGGGAAAAGGGATTTATTGTATAATCAGCCACTTTCTCTGTTATCCTCTTACCCTCATGCATTGTCCCAGATGCAATTCAACGGATACGTCTGTTATCGATTCGCGCCTGGCGGAAGACGGTCGTGCTGTTCGCAGAAGAAGAGAATGCACAAAGTGCTCGCACCGTTACACAACTTTTGAGAGACAGGAGCTTAGTTCGTTGATTGTTATTAAACGTGATGGAACAAGTGAACCATACAGTCGATCTAAACTGGAACGTGGAATCTGGGTTGCATGCACAAAGCGCCCTATTACGAGAGAGCAAATTACGAGGATGCTTAATAAGCTTGAGGAGAAGTGGGGAGGAAACAAAAAAGAGGTATCCAGCTCTACAATCGGAATGGATGTGATGAGAGCTCTCAGGCAATTGGATCAGGTTGCATACATACGATTTGCGTCAGTTCACCGTGAATTTAAGGACGTAGATGAGTTTAAGAAAGAACTGGGAAAGATGTTTAAATAGCTAGGAACAGCGAGCAGTTGCCCGTAAACTCTAGCCATGCTTAGATCTCACACATGCGGCGAGCTACAGGCCGGCAATATCGATAAAGAAGTAACTCTCTGTGGCTGGGTTCACCGTCGTCGAGACCACGGTGGATTGATCTTCCTGGACTTGCGGGACCGATACGGCTTCACGCAGGTAGTGTTTGAGCCGGAGAATAAGGATCAATTTTCACTTGCAGAAAATATACGGCCCGAGTGGGTACTATCTGTAACCGGCACCGTGCGCAAGCGCGTTGAGGGGGCTACCAGAGAAGATAATCCCACAGGTGAAATCGAGGTTGTTGTAAAAGAAGTAACTGTCCTTAATAAGGCAAAAACTCCGCCGTTTGAAATTGATCAGGACAAGGAGGTTGGGGAAGAAACACGCCTTGAGTACCGGTTTTTGGACCTAAGAAAAGAAGGGATCCGCAAGAACATCGTGCAACGCCACGAGATTGTGAAGTCTATTCGTGATTACTTCCACAAGAATGACTTCATTGAAGTTGAAACTCCTATTTTGATAAAAGGAACACCTGAAGGATCACGTGAATATCTGGTTCCTTCTCGCCTGTATCACGGGAACTTCTATGTATTGCCTCAAAGTCCGCAACAGCTAAAGCAATTATTGATGGTTGCAGGATTTGATAAGTACTTCCAGATTCCAAGATGCTTTAGAGACGAAGACCAGAGAGGAGACAGGCAGCCTGAGTTCACGCAGTTTGAAATTGAAATGAGTTTCTGTGAACAGCAGGATGTTATTGATGTTATGGAAGGATGCTTCATAGAAATAACGGAGAAGATCCGTCCTGACAGAAAAATCCAGAAGAAGCCGTTCCCGCAGATCACATTTAAAGAAGCAATGGAGACTTACGGGAGTGACAAGCCGGACCTGCGTTTTGAATTACATCTAAAAGTAGTTACTGATTTGCTGAAAGGATGCGAATTCAAAGTATTTGCTGATGCAATTGCATCCGGAGGAATTGTTTCTGCGCTAAGGGTTCCCGGAGGAGCAGAGTTTAGCAGGAAAGATATTGATGATTTGACTGATCTCGCACAGCGTCACGGAGCCGGAGGACTTGCCTACATTGTTGTGAAGGATAAAGAGCTACAGTCCCCCATCGTGAAGTTCCTTGGGGATGAGTTGAGCCAGAAGCTAGTGAAAGAAGTAGGAGCAGAAGTAGGTGATGTGATTTTCTTTGGGGCAGGTGATTACAATGTGGCTCTTGAACCACTGGGAGAAGTGCGAAAGGCATGTGCTAAGAAGCTGAATCTGATTGATGAATCTATATGGAGTTATTTGTGGGTTATCGATTTCCCGATGTTTGAAAAGAGTAAAGAAACGGGTGAAGTTGGTGCAGTTCACCATCCGTTTACACGCCCGCATCCAGATGACGTTAAAGTCTTTGAGAGTGATCCACTTTCTGCACGTGCCACTGCATATGATCTCGTTCTTAATGGCGTAGAAGTTGGTGGAGGATCTATGAGGATCCATGAAAGAGATCTGCAGAAGAAGGTTTTTGATATTCTGAAGATTTCGGACGAGGATGCTCAGAGGAGATTCGGTCACATGCTAAATGCTTTCGAATATGGCGCGCCTCCTCACGGTGGTATTGCCATGGGACTGGACCGAGTTTGCATGCTCTTTGCAGATGAACCGAACATCCGAGAGGTGATTGCCTTCCCGAAAGATCAGAAAGCGAAAGACTTGATGTTGGGTGCTCCGTCTCCGATGCCGGATGAACAGATTAGTGAACTGGGAATAAAGGTGGTGGAGGATAATTAAATAACGATTCCTAGCATTCCAAAGAAACCAACGAATCCAAGGATAAGCATTGGAAAGTAACCATATAGATAATCTTTGGATTCTTTATCGTTGGAATCCTAGGTTTCTTCGGATTCGTTGGTTTCCTTCCCACTTCTCTCATACTATCAAAAATCTTCATTATATGATAAAATGGGTAGATGTCTGATGATTCTTCCAAGGACGAAAGAAAGGCAAAAGGCCGTAAAGAGCTTGATGAATTTATGGAACACAGCACGGAGCTTCGTGAGGGGCTCCTATCTGAGCAACGTGCTCACAAGGCAGAACGACTGAGGAAGGAGGCAGAGACAAGTACTCAGCAAAGAGAATTTCTTAAAGAAGAAGAGCGGGCCGAGCGCCGAAGGGGGCAGGAAAAAGAAAAATTTAAGAAACGAAAAAAGGAACGAGCGAAGGCAGTCGCGGAGATGAAGAAAAAGAAGAAAGAGGAAGAGGAATACTGGATACA
This sequence comes from uncultured Candidatus Peribacteria bacterium, assembly GCA_964443095.1. GTDB lineage: Bacteria > Patescibacteriota > Gracilibacteria > Peribacterales > Peribacteraceae > CAYUBO01. The sequence goes on from CAYUBO010000076.1 coordinate 3,830, forward strand.
GAAAGATAAGGAGAAGCAGGAAAGGATAGAAAAACAGAAGGAATATATGAAGAGTATGGATGCAACTTCGAAAAAGCGTTTAGAGATAGCTGATCGCAAAAAGCATGCTGATGAAGAAGAGAAGAGGATACGAGCTGAAGCAGAGAAAGAGTCTTACAACAAAAAAATGGATGCGGACACAGATGCAAAAAAGAAGAAAACTGTAATAACGCGCAAGAAGAAGAAATCTCGCGCAGATCTGGAAAATAAGAAGAATAAGAAGCTCAGTGATATAAGAGACGATGCCAAAACAGAGAAGACGAAAGTTGATGGCCTGCAGAGAGGCCAGATCATGCAGATGGATTTGGACCTCAAGAGAAAAATGCTGGCAATTAAAGGCCTGCCTGCTCCAGAGAAGAAGAAGCATGAGGGAATACTAAAACAAGAGCATGAGAAAGCTGTTAGAAAAGTGCGCAGTGAATGTGAAAAGAAAAAGGCAGGAATAGAGAAGGAGGCACAAAAAGAAGCAGCACAAGTACGTTACAAATACCAAAAGAACAGAGATAAAGTCTCTATTGATGAACGTGATGAAAAAGGTGAAGTGGAAAAAGAGAAGCGTGATAAAAAGAGAGAGGCGGAGGTGGAAGCAACGCACAAGCGCGAGGAAGCACGCGAGACAAGAAAGAAAATTTACTACGGGCTTGATGAAGACAAGCCTAAGTCATCACTTAAGATGGATGATGATAAACGTGGTGCGATGAGGAAGAGTACGTTGGAGGATTAAGCTAAAAAGTCGTCATCCTGAGCTTGTCGAAGGATAACGAATGGTATGATGTGCCCATCTCTATGCCGAGATGGCGGCCCTCCTCCGCCCTACGGGCTACGGAAGGGTGAATCCCTCATTCATTGTTCATTCTCATAATTTGTTTTTCATTGCCGAGATGGCGGAATTGGTAGACGCGCTAGCCTTAGGAGCTAGTAGGAGCAATCCTGTGAGAGTTCGAGTCTCTCTCTCGGCACCATCCACATGCCAAATAAATCAAATCTATACACTTCTCAATCCCTTTTTCACCCTATTTTTTGTAATAGGAGTATTCCATACGCATGGAAGTAACAATGACGATTGATCCTAATAGCTTGGATCTGGCACGCCCCGGCCCCGATGAGGAGCTGGTACGCTTTAATAAAGGTCACACAGATGATTTGGCTCAAAACACACCAACTGAGAGAGTACGATTCCAGTTTGAGTTAGCCCTTAATGAGTTTGATGGCGAAGTAACCATAGCAAGACGCGATACCGCAAATGGAATCCTTACTGTCTTCTGTAGTAAGGCTGAGCATGAGACCATCGGTAGAATTATCCAGATGGAATCTCTCAACACAACAAGGATATTCCACGTTGCTCAAAGATTTGGTGTGGATGAAGATCCGTTCAGGGAAAAAGAGCGGAGCGAGAGACCTCTGGGGGTATGAGACCTTTAATTGTTGTCTAACGAGAGACTCGCTACTAAGATTCAGACTGCTATGCGTAAAAGACTAGTCATTATCGTATTCGTTTTTCTGGCAGCGATTGCCTTGATCGCAATAGTCGGGAAGATCAAGTTTGATATATTTAATGATGATATATACGTACAACAAGAAGACGGCAGTGTCGTGAAGTACAACGACATAAATAACTAAAAAGCGGAGCTTTTAGCCCCGCTTCTTAATTTGCATTATTTGATATTACATTTCGTTGAGCACCTCAAAGGAAATCTTAGGTGTTTCTCCCGGCCTCTTAGATTTTGCAGCTGCGATAGGATCGAACCCTTCTGTATGCTCTTCAAGTATTTCCTTTATTAGCTCTATTCCATTTTCGTATGCCCACGCAATGAAGATGTATTTACCTAAAGCTTCTTGCTCGCCTCCTGTTAGAAGTTTAATAAAGGCCTCATTGCCCTCAAGTTCTTTGATAACCTTCACAGCAAATTCTTCTAACTCCTTTTTCATTTGTTCTCTTGTTAGCTCAGCTCTAGCTTCAGCTGCTTCTTCATCCGATACATCGAATGCATCATCTGCAGGGGCCCCATACATCTCATCTGCCATCTCAATATTTGCTTTGTACTCCTCAAAAGTTTTAAAAGGCTTTACATCTGGCTTTTCTTTCTTTGCTGCGGCAACGGGATCAAAGTCTGGTTTATGTTGCCCCAGTAATTTCTTAGTCAGATCATTGCCATAGAAGTACATGACGTAACGATATTTGTTTTTCTCTTCTGATGAAAGAGCCGAAAATGCTGTCACAAAAGTTGATAACTCCTTATCTATTTCTGCAATGCGATCACGATTTAACTCTTCCGTTGATGTAATTTCTGCAGGATTCTCAATCTCTTCTCTAATTGCTTCAAGACTATCCTGCTGCACCTCAACACCGAACGCTCCTTCCAGCCAGTTCATACGACCTTCAACATCTTTCTTAATCTCGATGGAAGTGATGTCAACGATGTAGTTCCCGAGGGAATCTCTACGAACTTCTCCACCCTTAAAGTCTTGTAGCATCGTGCTGAAGAGATAGCGGAATTCTTTTTCTGCCTCCTGCTTAACAAGGACAAAAAGTTTTTCTCCTTCCTTACGAATTTCAATGTTTGCGATGAACTTACCTATTACAGTTTCATTCATCCCCGGATGGGTATTCACTGCCTCCTGGAGAGCAACAATCCTCTTGTAGAGTTTGTCATCTTTTAGATTATCAACTCCTGTCTCTGAAAGTGCTTTGAAAGTTTTGCCTGCCTCATCTTCCTCAATGGCAACTACTGTTCCGAACTCTTCATCCGTCACTTCCGGAACTTCTGTTCCAAGACGAACCTTCCATGCCTCAAGGATTCCTGCTACTTCATCCTGATTCTCTGTACCGAATGCTTCGCGGACATCAATCTCACAGTATTCCTCAGTGAAGACAAGTTCTTTCCGATCTTCAGAACGAACAAGCTTTCCTTCTTCCGTTTCAGAGTATCCAATGGCTTTCGCAATACTCCTCACAGCATCTTTCTGCTTTGTTTTAAGAACGAGACAGCTCGCATCCGTTGGCGGCT
>CAYUBO010000077.1:0-6860 GCA_964443095.1 uncultured Candidatus Peribacteria bacterium
CATTTCTTTTTCATATGATCTAAACCTTAGACTTCTCGAATGCAAACACAACCCCTCAATCCCATACTCTCTGCTGTGCTTGTTGCTTTTAGCAGATCCATACGTTGGGTCACCTAAGATAGGATGCCCGATTGATTTCATGTGAACTCGCACCTGATGTGTGCGGCCTGTGTGGAGATCACACTCAACAAGTGACGCTAGATCTGTACTCTCCAAAGTCCGATATGTTGTCTTTGCCTCCTTACTCACAGATGTTTTTAGGATCGACATCTTTGTTCTGTTAATGAGACTACGACCAACAGGTGCATCAATGAGTGCTGTCGATGGATCCGGAACACCATGAACAATCGCAAGGTATTTCTTCTCAACTGTTCTATCCTGAAACTGCTTCTGTAAATCATGATGCGCTTGTGATGATTTCGCGATTAGCAAACATCCTGTTGTCTCTTTATCCAGACGATGAACGAGTACCGCATCAGGAGTGAATGCAATATTTTCCTGATCAAACAGGAACGCAATCCCATGGAGAATAGTAATTTCTCCGGAGTCCATCGCAGGCCCGGGATGAACAGCAATTCCTGCTGGCTTGTTGATCACGATGCAAGAATCATCTTCATACAAAACATCCAAAGAAAGATCGGCCGGATCTATATTCACTTCCTTTGAGGATTGATCAGAAAGAGTCGCAGATATTTTGTCTCCCTCATGCAATTTCTGTGCAGGTTTTTTAACTTTCGATCCATTTACTCTTACCGATCCTTCCTTAATAAGCTTCTTCACCTGAGATCTGCTTTCAATCCCTTCTTGTCCTGCAAGAAAGGCATCCAATCTGCCAGTTGTTGATACGATCCATTCCACGCCTCTATTGTACATACTAAAGCTTTTAGCTGTTAGCTTGTAGAAATGACATAGTCCGTGCAATTTAGATCCTATAAGCTAAAAGCTAAAAGCTATTGCTTCTACCCAGAAAGTGTCTCTGCTACCCTAGCCATATGATCACCAACGAAGAACTCCTCACCCGTGGCGTGCAGCGCCTTATTCCAAAGGATCTTGCTGATAAGAAAGTGGCAGCAGGGGGTAAATTGAGCATCTACTGGGGGATTGATCCCACCGGAGGGAAGATCCATCTGGGCCATACGGTTCCGATGAGGAAACTTAAGCAATTTTCCGAAGCCGGCCACAACGTCACGATGGTCATCGGGAGCTTTACTGCAATGATAGGAGATCCTTCAGATCAAACGGCAGAGCGTCAGAGACTCTCAAAGAAAGACGTTCAGGAAAACTTTAAGACTTACAAGAAGCAGGCAAGTAAAGTTCTGGATTTCAAAAAGATTAAGATCCGTTACAACCATGAGTGGCTGGAGAAGATCAACTTCGAAAAGATTATTGACCTTGCCAGCAACTTCACCGTGCAACAGATGAGCGAGCGTGCGATGTTTTCTGAGAGAATGTCGAAAAATAAACCAGTACACGTTCACGAGTTTCTCTACCCATTGATGGTGGGGTACGACTCCGTTGTTCTGGATGTGGACTGTGAACTTGGCGGAACAGATCAGGAATTTAATATGCTTGCGGGCCGCACACTCCAGGAAGCATACGGAAAGAAAGAGAAGTTCGTTCTCACTACTCCGCTAATTGAGGGAACGGATGGGAGGAAGATGAGTAAGAGTTACGATAACTGCATCTATCTGGATGATGAACCAAACGACATGTTTGGAAAAGTGATGTCCATGAATGATGATTTGATTGAGACGTACTTTGAGTGCTGTACGGATGTACCGGTGGATGAATATAAGAATTTCATGCAAAAAGGCCCTCGTGACGCAAAAGCCTATCTGGCCCGCGTGATTGTAGAAATGTATCACGGAGATAAAGCGGCACAAAAGGCAGAAGAAGAATTCAACCGCGTATTCCAGAGTGGGGGACTGCCCGACGAAGTACCTGAGTTCTCGGCTCAGAAGGGATCCTCATTGGTTGATGTACTGGCCGAAGCCGGAGTTGTACCATCCAAATCTGAAGCCCGAAGGGTTATAGAGCAGGGAGGCGTAAAGCTGGATGAAAATCCGGTTCAGTCGATTGATGCAGAGGTGCAAGAAGGGATTTACAAAGTTGGTAAAAGGAAGTTCTTGAAAGTTACTCTTAAGTAACTATGGATGAGTCATTCCATGGCCCTGGGCAAGAAGATGTGCGCCTTCTGACAGATAGAGAAGTTTGCGAACTCGAAGAAATTCGTCGTGCCAAAGACCCCTTCAAATATCCTGATTTCCGCTCAATACGCAGACAAATGACCAATACCTTTGAGGATGATATGGGCCGTTCTGACCCAAGGAGTCCTTTCTGGTAGAATGCTCTTCCTATGATGCCTTTTAGGACTCCAGGAAATAGCCAGGATTCTCTAACATCTTCCACTTCTTGTGCCGCGAAGTACGCCGAAGGCGGACGAAGTGGTATGAAAAGGGTACCGATCCTATTCTTGATTCTGATAATCCTTGCTCCTTCCGTGAGTATCGCGCGGGAAGTTGATGGTGCACATCTTTTGCAACAGAGATACCAGAGACTCAATCGTCGTTTGTCTCGTACACGGATCCCTCCGAAAGTTCAGAAAGTAGAGAAGCCGGAAGTAGTTCGGGTTATGAGGGGGCTTCGCGCGCTTCGTGAATCTGTCCGAAGACAACGCCACAAGAACTCAGCTGTGATCCTGAGAGCTCTTCAGGGAGATGTGTTTGATGCACGCTTGGTTGATGGAACGAACACAGGCATTCGTCTTCTCGGGATTGACGCGCCGGATATTATTCGTCCGGAGAATGATATTGAATGTTACTCAAATATATCACGCAGCGCTGCCAGTTCATTCCTTGTGAAGAAACGTGTTGAGCTTGAGAAAAGCTCAGATTACCAGAGGGATAGTTTTGGTAGGCTAGTGCGCTATGTCCGCTTCGGTAGTCAGGATGCTTCTGCTTGGATGATATGGAATGGGTTTGCTTTTGCAGACAGGGAGCATGAACACAGGAGACAGTCCCGATACTTATCTCTGGAGCTAAGTGCACGGGAAGCTAAAAGGGGACTCTGGAGCCATAAGTGTGAGTACAACAAGTTGATAGACGTCTTTCCGATTCAATAATTCGAAAATCCTGACATGCGTGACGCAAAAGATAACCTTAAGCGTCGAATGTCGAAGGTCAAAGGTTAGGACGTGAGACCTGTTACGTTTGACTTTCGACGAAGTCGGATAATCTAGAATTGTGAACAATATTGCTCAATCTCATTATGTTCAAAAAACCCCACCGGGATGGCAGGGTTTTACGAATTGATTTGATCGATTAGTTATTTTCGGCAATCTGTCCTTCAACGTCATCACCGAGAACATCTGAGAGTCTTCGAGGCGTCTCTTGATCTGTAAGAACTACATTTTCGTCTCTCTTAGTAGTCTGTCGAACGATTTCTTGCTTTGTAGCTGAGTCCATTCCTGTGAAAGAAACAGTCAGTGCATCAATCTCCTGAGCCTTCTTTAGAAGTGCTGCAACGCGCTCCTGTGCCTCCGGTGTCATTTCACATCCTGTAACATCAAACACAAGAACAACAGGCTCACCTCTGCGTGCCTTCACTTCTAGCTCAGCAAGTTGCTTCTTCATGGTCTCACTATCAAGTGCGGCAACAATGTCACCTCTCTGGTGGTTTCCTTCGATGGCTGTTGCTTCAACTCCTGCATCGGCTGCGACGTTACCTGCATTACCGGTTACTTTTCCTAGATGTCCGAGCTGGAAAACATGTCTTTCCGCTTCGGTTTCTACTGTTGCCTCTGGTGCATCCATTTCTGGGTCTGCGATTTCTGGCATAACTAATTGGGGAAATTACGGGTCTATCATACTCTGAAAAGTTTGGTTGTCAATATGCTTAAAATGGCTCTGAGATGCCATATTCTGGGCTCTGGGGGCACTTTTAGTACCTTGGCCTCGGCTTAAACACTTCAATGATTATTCTGCGCCCACGGTCCTGCCTGAACTCGCGTGGTTCTTCAACCTTCTCTTCAATCTCCACTTCCGGCTCTTCCTGCTTCGGTGGAATGTACCTTCGCCTTGGTCCTGCAGGACGGATTTTATCTGGGCAAAAGTTTGGGAGTCGGAGGCGAAGTTCCACCCCGAGTGAGTAGTATTTATCGAGAAGCATAAGAACAATCATCTGAACACCTTCAGGTGAAAGCATACAGATAAGTTGTGTCATTAGATCCGGATCAAGTCTAATCAATACATATTCCAAGGCTTCAGGACTGATCCTTGTAAGAACTTCCTGTAAAACGATAGGGGAGAGATGTGTGAGTAGTTCATCAATCTCTTCCTGACTCAAGTTCATCAGCACTTTTCCTAGCGTGTCGAAATCAAGATTCATGAGCACACGTTCACGATCCTCAAGACTTAAGCCCATAAGCATGTCTGCAATCTGCTCAGGCGTGAGAGTTTTTAAGAATTTCTGCAGTTCTTCATCGGTTTCAATCATAGAAATCTTACAGCGACCGAATACTGTGAAATCCATATTGGCCTCAAGTTCATCAACCTCTTCCTCAGAAAGTTTTGCGATTAATTCTGCACGTGCTTCCGGACTCAGTTTGCAGAAGAAGTTCCCAAGACCAAACCCGTCCATGTTTCCAAACATTTCCCTGAGTGCCTCGGGCGATGCCTTTTTGATGAGTGTCAGAAGATCCTTTGGATTGATCTTACTGAATAGTTCTCTTAATCCATCTGCATCCAGCTTATCAAACAGCTTTCCGATGTCGATTGGATTCATCTTCTTAAAGAGGTCACCAAGTCCTGCGGGATCAAGCTTTTCAAATAGTTTCTTAAGATCAGGGAGACTAAGTTTGTTGATAATTTCACCAAGGTCAGCAGGATCCAGTTTCGCGATCAGATCTTTAATGCCCCCAAGATCTAACTTATCAAATAGCTTCCCAAGATCCCCAGGGGAGAGTTTTTTTAGAAGTTCACCAAGATCACCTGCACTAAGTTTCCCGAATAGATTCTTAAGTCCTTCGAGGTCCAGCTTACCAAGCAACTTCCCAAGGTCACCCGGGGATAGTTCCTTGAGGATGGCCCCGAGATCCGGCGCACTAAGCTTATCGATCAAATTCTTGAGATCAGGAAGACTCAGTTTATTGAGTAGTTTTCCGAGATCTGCAGGATTAAGTTTCTTAAGCAGATTTGCAAGCCCGCTTGCATCCAACTTATCAAAGAGTTTTCCAAGATCAGCTGCACTGAGTTTATCCAGTAATTTACCGAGCGCTGCAGGATCCAATTTATCAAACAGATTCTTTAGGTCAGGAAGGCTTAATTTATCAAACAGCTTAGCCAAGCCCTCAGGACTCAGTTTATCTAAAAGCTTTGCAAGATCCGGACCGCTTAGTTTCCCGAGAAGTTTACCGAGATCCACTGCACTAAGCTTATCGAAAAGCTTCTCAAGATCCGGACCACTGAGCTTTCCGAGAATCTCCGCCAGTGCACTTGGATCCAGTTTATCTAAAAGCTTGCCCAAGTCCGGCCCACTCAACTTATCAAACAGTTTAGCAAGGTCATCCGGAGTAAGTCTTTTTAGGAAATCACCAAGATCCGGCCCAGAGAGTTTGCCAAGAAGAGCAGCAAGTGCTTCCGGTGACAGACTATCAATCAATTTCCTGATATCCGGCAGGCTCAAATTATCCAAAAACTTCTTCAGATCCGGTCCGCTTAGGTTGGCGAGGAATGCTTCCAGTTCATCTGGACTGAACTTCTTTATGAAGTCTTTCAACTTCGTTCCATCGAGAGTAGGCAAGAGCTTCTTCCAATCAGATACCCACTTATCAATCTTGAAATCAGGGAAGTCCGGAGGAGTCCACTTACTGATGTCGATTCCCGGAAGATCCGGTCTTTCCCAAGGAGTTATATCAAATGTTCCGGATTCAGATTCATATGGCACACAATCTCCTCCGCTGAATCCTCCGGGGCCAAGGTCACCAAAACAATCAAACGTTCCGTCAAATTCAGGTGGCGTGTAAGTTGATCCTCCTCCACCTCCTCCACCTCCTCCGGATGATTCCGGCCAGAGGTTTGGAACAGGTCCAAAAATGCTCTCAGCACTTACAATCGGGAGACTCGTCCCAATCGTTTGGAGTAGGAGAGTGAGAATAATTCCTGTGGCGACGAATCTGTTCCTGGACATGAAATTTGGTCCTGGATTAAGGATTGTAGGAGAAAAGAAAGAGAGTATACAGGTTACTTGCTTTTTGTAAATAGTATTTTATAACCATATTTGGGCTTCATTTACGAATCTGCTTGCTCTAGCCTAAAAGGATCCTATACTCCTTTCTTATAGCTTAAAAAACAGCTTCAGCATGCCCAATTCTCGAAGTATCGCAATCGCAGACAGGAGTGTTAGCCAGTACAACCTTGCTCAAACAGCTATAGATAGCGGTCATCAGGATGCGCCTATTATTGGACATCTTTCGGCGAAACAAGTGCTTGATGTTCAAAGCATTACAGGGTGGGGTGCTGAAACGGGGGATGGCAGACTTACTGAAGATGCAAAGTTACAGCTCGCTCGTCGTATTGAAAGTGGACCTCCACTTACAGCGGCTGACCTTCCCGGTGTTATTGGTGTTGAGGGAACAGGCATCCGCTTTGATCTACTAGAACGACTGGTCGCACACCACACAGATGGTCACACCAACTCCTGACGATAGGTTTCCTCACTTTCCAACGCACTTCAATGACGACAGTGTGCTAGGGAGATTCTGCAGCAACTTTGATGGAGGGGACGACCACTTGGCACAGCACATGCGCATAGCAACTCCTTGGTTCGATACCGTCGAACTTGCACGAACTAATCTGCAAGTT
>CAYUBO010000078.1:0-6725 GCA_964443095.1 uncultured Candidatus Peribacteria bacterium
CATCGGGCACTCTCCAAAAACTTCATCTTTTGTACGACCCATCCATGAGTAGTACCTGCGCTCCTGAAGTGTTGTCCACTGATCTTCAAATGGAATGCCAAGTTTATCCGAAAGTATCTTCGCAGATTCAATAGCTCGATCTGCATCAGAAGAAATGATCAAATCAAATTTCTTACCTTTCAGTTTCTTTGCGAGCTCTTTGGTTTGCTCTTTTCCTTTCTCATTTAGAGGTACTTCCTTTGTTGAGCCTTGTATCTTCTTCTCGACGTTCCAATCAGTTTCACCGTGGCGCACCATTGTTACCGTCACACTCTTATCGCTTTGGCTTCCCGGCCACACAAGATCATCAACAGTATCTTTGTGAAGATCCAGACGCGCTTCCTTATCATGATCCCAGAAAAATGTATAAGGATTCGCTTTTTCAGGGTACGGCTGGTGGCTCAGTTTCACAGGATCTTCCTTTGTGAAGAAATGGCGCATGTTACTTAAGGGATCAGCATGTGTTACAACTACAATGTGTTCACTTCTGTGCTTGGGGAGCATCTCACTCAAGAAACTTGAAACCCTCTCCTGTACATTTTCCCATGGCTCCATTCCATCAAAGTGATAGATGCTTTCGGGGCTATCTTCCTTTAGTTTGTGAGCACGTCTTGCTGTAATAAATGAGAGGTCAGTGAAATCAACAGTTTTACCTTCGTACTCGCCAAAATTCACTTCCCGGAGTCTTTCATCAACAATCACTTTAGCACCGGTTTTCTTGGCAATGATATCTGCAGTCTGCTTACATCTCGCGAGAGGCGACGCATACACAACATCTACTTTCTGGGTCTTAAGCCATGACCCAACTTCCTTAGCTTGTTTCTTACCCTTGGATGTCAGGTCCGTTCCTGGCATCTCTCCCTGATAGATAGGTATCACATTTCCTTCACTCTCTGCATGACGCAGTGCCGTCACTTTCGTAAACCGAATCTTCTTGTGCACCATCAAGTCATCACGACTTCCTATCACTGTCTTATCATCAGTATCCTTATTAATCCAGATTGGAAGCGGAGTTCCCCAGTAACGGTTACGGGAGATTGCCCAATCTCGTGCGTTCTCCAGCCATTTTCCAAACCGTCCGTCACGCAAGTGTGATGGAACCCACTCAGTTCGTGCGTTTGCTTTGAGGATCTGTTCTTTTATCTTTTCCACTGCGACAAACCATGAGGATGTTGAGTAGTTGAGAAGTGGGGTATCACATCTCCAGCAGTGCGGGTAACTGTGAGATCCTTCGCTGGTCTTTAGCATCTTTCCTTCGTCTTCAAGTTTCTTAACAACTAGCCGATCAGTCTTCCTCAAATCATCAGCTGGCTTTACATTCATTCCCGCGAAGTCAGTCACCTTATCCCGGAATGTTCCATCCATCTCCACAGTTTCTGTGAATGGTATTCCGTAACTCCTGCATATTCGCATGTCATCTTCACCGAAGTCCGGAGAAGTTGTTACAAATCCTGTTCCATCCTCATCGGAGACATAGTCATCCATAATAATCTTAAATGCCCATTCACTTTCCTGTTTCTTGTCTTTGTTATAAGGGAAGAGGGGATTGTAACTTTTCCCTTCCAGCTCTTTTCCGGTCGCTTCTTCAACAACGTCGTACCCTTCGGGAACCATCTCACTCACTCGACTCTTCGCACACCAGTAAAACTCATCATCAAGTTTTACTTTCTGGTATTTAATATCCGGTCCGACAGTGAGTGCTATCTGTCCGGGCAGACACCACGGTGTTGTTGTCCATGCGAGGAAGTATGTATCAGCATCATCCTCAGTCTGGAACTTAAGTGTTATAGAAAAATCAACAACATCCTTATATCCCAGAGTCACTTCGAAGTTACTGAGAGGAGTTACACATCGTGGACACACATGCATCGACTTTTTCCCTTCATACAGCAGTCCTTTGTCATTCAATTGTTTGATTCCCCACCAGATACTTTCCATGTACTCGGGATCCATCGTTCGGTAGTCCCAGTCCATGTCTACCCAACGCCCCATCCTCTCCACAACTTCTCGCCATTCCTTCGTGTACCTCTGAACAGATCCACGACACAGATCATTGAATGTACCAACTCCCATCTCTTCAATCTGCTTCTTGTCTTTTATCTCATGCTCCTGCTCAATCAAATTTTCTATCGGTAACCCGTGGCAGTCCCATCCGAAACGCCTCACTACTTTCTTCCCGCGCATTGTCTGGTATCGGGGAATCACATCCTTAATAGTTCCTGCAAGAAGGTGTCCGTAGTGGGGGAGACCTGTTGCAAATGGAGGACCATCATAAAAGCTGTAACTACTCTGGGCGGATCGTTGATTAACTGAGCGTTTGAAGATGTCTTCTTCACGCCAGTACTGGAGAATGCCTTCCTCAAGCTCGGGCAGCTTTTGCTTTGGATCAATTGAATCAAACATGGGTTATTGCGTGATAAGGAGTTTACAGAATTAGAATCGTGTGACATAGGGAAATACCCCCGTGCAGGAGAGTGAATCTTTCTTAAGAATTACTCCCGCACGTTCAGTGCGAAATAATAATCTCGGAAATAATTCGAAGATGTATCACGTGTATAGAGTACGTTTCATTCTCCATTTCTGGCAAGTTTTCATTTGTAAAAAACGTTCTTTCAGGATGCTTAAGTTGTGATCTATATGTACGTAAAAAGTGTGAAATATATCACTTCTATGTACCAATTAAGCTGTCTATTTGGTTGCATTGCTATATAAAAGAGTGGAGAATGACCGTGAGTAGTTGTATCAGTATGGTCATTACTATGGATCGCAACAGCGCCGGGACAGGCCCCGAAGCCGATGGAACACCAGAAGGTGTTGAACAATTGGCAGCTTTGCGTACGTCAATTGCCAGGCAAAAACTTCGTAGTATGGTACAGACAGCCTTGCAACGTAGGACAGGTCAGCAGAATGGAAAAGGAGTTCAGGCTATAGATAAAACGATTGAAGGTGCTGATGATCCGACAAAGGTACTTACTGATAAGGTAATTGTTGTTCTGGAGCGTGAGGGAAGAGAAATTGCCGCCCTAGCAACTGAGGATCCTCAAGTTGAAGCATCGTTTGCGGGTGATGTTGCTGTGATCATTGGTGCCGGATACTCCAATCCAACAGTGGGACTAGATAAAGTGCATGTAGACCTTTCTACAGGGGACGAAATGGATTCCAAGCCATTTGGGATTCCTGGCGCCGTCCCAGGCAATAAGCCGAAATAAAGATCGTACACAGCCTAATAATCTGCCTTAGTACGTAGCTTTTAGGGGTTCTGTTTGCTATCTTTTCTTCCCATGGGAAGTCCAGAGAAACGTCTATTGGATTCAATCCGATACCTTTCGAAGGGAGACCAAAAAGAGGTTGCCCGTGCTCTTGAGCGCGCCAAGGAATTGCATGGAGATCAAAAACGGGCATCGGGAGAATTATTTGTCACTCATCCTGTTGAGGTCGCTCTTTATTTGGCCAAAATAGATGCGGGGAAGGAGACTATCATAGCGGCTTTGCTCCATGACACAGTTGAAGATGAATGCATAAGCCTAAAAGCAGTTGAAGATGAATTTGGTTCAGTTGTCACAAAACTTGTAGATGGAATTACCAAGCTTTCTAAACTCAAGTACGAAGGGAAGCGTGAAGAGAGGCAGCTTGCATCACTTCGGAAAATGCTCCTCACCGCCAACGATGATTTGCGGGTTATCTTCATCAAGCTTGCAGATCGCTGGCACAACATCACAACAATTGATGCCTTGCCTCAGGAGAAGCAGGAGCGCATCGCTTTGGAAACGCTAGATATCTATGTTCCATTTGCGAGACTGGTTGGGCTTTGGGAGCTCAAGTGCCATCTAGAAACGATGTGTTTCCCCCTTGCGTATCCGAAAGAAAGCAGTGAATGGCATAAAGCAATTGAGAAAGTGCGCAGGAGAGTAGAGAAAGAAAGAACAAACTTTGTCCACCGTGTGAATAGTGAAACAACCGATGATGTGAAGGTAGCAATTTCTGAAATGACTGATTACGAGTTGTACCTTAAACTACAGGGAAACATAAACCGCCTCGAAGATGTAAACCTAGTCGACTCTTGTTTGGTCATGTGCGATAACCCAAATGCCAAACCGATAGATTGTTACCGTGTTCTTGGGGAGATACATGAATATTATCCAGTGCTCATAGGATCATTTCGAGATTTTATAAGCACACCAAAACCAAACGGATATGCCGGATTGCATACAACAATATTCCTCTCCAGAAACCATCAGTTTCGTCTTCGTATTCAGACTGAGAAGATGTATGAGTACGCATCGGAAAGAAAACTCTCTGAGTGGGTGACAGGTGCTGGAAAAGATATATGCACTGCTCTTACTTCACTGCACCATGGTGCCTTCCAGAAGGAGGAGTATATGAAGGGGCTCAAAGAGACTGTCCTAGAGGAACGAATAAATGTATTCACTACAGCTGGTGAAATTGTTGCTCTTCCACACAAGGCAACAGGAGTAGATTTTGCATTCGCAGTCAGCCCGGGAAACCTTACGAGGCTTGCGGGAGTGAAAGTAAATGGTGAGCCTCGACAGGCGACTTATACTCTTCAAGAGGGAGACACTGTGGATCTCATTCTTGTTGAAAATGGAAAGAAGGATGTTCAGACTCTGTGGCTTGAGAAAATGAAATCAATAGATGCAAAAGAAAAAATAAAATCATCACTCAAGAGATCACCCAAACAGAAGAGGGTAGATTTGGGGAGAAATCTTTTGGAGGTTGAATGCGGGAAGCATCATTTACCTGAATGGGCATTGTTTAACTCGAAAAAAATTCATAAGCCACTGCTGGCTGAATTGGGTATCGATAAATTTGATGATCTTCTTGAGGGATTGGGGACAGGTGTCATTTCATTGAGTTCAGTCATAGATGCATACAAGCATGTGCTCTCGGAGGAGAGAAACTGGTTCATATCTTTCATGAAACTATTTGGTCTATTCCCTCATGAGCGTGTGATCAACAGAGATGCCGCAGTGATGGATATTGAGGTCCTTACAGAGGACAGAACAGGTATGATTTTTGACCTCACAAAGTGCTTCGCAGACAGAAATATCAACATATCTAGCTTCCGTGTATATGCGGTTCCGCCCCTTGATGCTTTGTACAAAATAGGCCTAGAAGTGAAGAATTATGAAGAATTCAGCGATTTGTATGATGCTTTACTTGCTGTACCAAATGTTAAGAATATCTTGCGTAAATCCTAATTTTGTGGCTAAATATCTGCCTTTTTACAAGTATCACAACTATCCATCATGAATGAGGGATGGAATCAAGCGTACTCTTCTCGGGACTTCTTGGCGGCAAAGCTAGAGGCAGCAGCAGCTTCACCAGGCGAAGGGGAGGCTCCGCCCTATAATCCACCTGTTGAATGGTTGCAGTATGTGGCTTCGGGACAGTGGAACAAAGACAGAGTCAATAGGGCAAGGCATTGGGGAGAGAACTACCATGAAATGGGATGGAGAGCTCAGGATTTTGTGCACAGAATGGCTGGTGTACTCGGTGCAGATTTACCGCAGCTCAGGGCATGCTTTGCGGGGCAGGGACAGCACCCCATTGTTCTACCCAATGATCCGCTTGCTATGAAGGGGGTGCGGGGAGAAGTGTGTGCAGATCAGGTGAAAGGGTTCTACTCAAACTTGTCTCAAGTTGCGTGTCTGGATATCTCACAGAAGCTTGCACTCTGTGCATCACAGAACTGGGCTGATGCTGGGATGGAGGAGGGAAGAGTAATCGGATGGCAGAGAGATGTTACAAACAGTGATGGCATAGGGTACGAAGCACTACTTGCGAAGATTTTTGGAGATTTTGAAACAGAAGCAGAATTACTTCACCGCGCTGAACCACTGGAGAGAATTTATCTGGATCACATTCGAAAAAGAACAGATCGTGCCTTGGCTCGCTTGTCTGATATAGAACCTGCACAAATACTTCCGGGGGAGGTAGATGTCAGCAGATCGTTTGTTTTAAAGAAAGATAATGGTGAAACGGATGTGCCGATACAACTGTGGTTATACCAGAACATGCTAGGTGGTTTGGGTGCTGCTGCTGAGTCGCGAATTATATGGAACCCGTATGCGAAACTGTTGAAGCAGGCACAAGCAGGCAAGGGTGCTCCCAATGCAGTTCTCCCAGATAATAATGAATCGAGGGAGGCTAGGAGACAATTCCATGAGCGAATATTCAGAATTATTTCGTTGTTTGGGACAGCACAGTGCTGTCAGGTATTTGAACAGGTTGCAGCAAATAATCCTGACGCAAGACAGTATGCAGTTTTTGATAAGAACACTATTACCAGGGAGAGAGGTTGGCCGGCGTTTCCTCGTGTTCGTATCCAGCAGTTACTGGATTACTTGCGTGAAATTGGCATGAAGGCTGATGTGATGGACGAGTGGAAGTTTAATGATCAGGAAGATCACAGTCATACCATGGTGCAACTGGAAGTTAGTGGTACGCCAAAAGAGGGACATGGCATTCCTATTCCGGGACTTAAGAAGAAAAGTAATGCTCCCTGTGGCAAGACAGATGGACCTTGTGAGCTAATACAAATCCGTACTGAACCTGATGCAGATGGAGATGATGCAAAGACGGTTGGTGCTGATGCTATTCAGGGACGATGGAATACAGAAAGTGATTCCCCAGTGGCTGCTATTGATCCTGACGGCTTAACTATT
>CAYUBO010000079.1:0-6602 GCA_964443095.1 uncultured Candidatus Peribacteria bacterium
CCGGCGGGCGGGGGGGGGGGGGGGGGGGGGGGGGGGGGGGGGGGGGGGGGGGGGGCCCATGTCCTCGAAAATGCTCTATTACATTTGATGACATTCCCCTTCCCGGAAATGATCAAATAGAGGCATGGCGGAAGGAACTGATGCTTCCACCTCACATCGCAGCGCATTGTGACGCAGTCGCTGATTTTTCAGTAAAGATCGGAAAGGATCTGATCGAGAACGGTGTAATCGTTAGGCTTGGTGCACTTCATCAAGCAGGACGCCTGCATGACCTTTTGAGATTCGTTGATTTTGTTCCTGGAATGTATCCATCTTCAGATAATCCGACTAAAGAAGAGCAAGAAGTATGGGAACACTATCGAAAGAAATATCCGAACATGAAACACGAGCTCGCATGTTCAGATTTTCTACATATAAACGGGTACGACGCTCTAGCTTTAATCACAGAAACTCATGGCCTAGCAAGCAGCTCAGATACTCTAGATAACATCAAAACAACTGAACAAAAGATCCTGTTTTACGCTGATAAACGTACAAAAGACGACGAAATCGTTTCACTCGATGAGCGCTTCAGAGACTTTAATGAGAGATACGCAGCACATTCGGATAAGACGGAGAAAAGTAAGCTGTGGTATGAGAAGTCATTAGAACTTGAAGGTGAGCTGTTTCCTAGTGGAACTCCACTTTAGAAAAGAGTCCGAAGAGTCCTAAGAGGCCTAGGAAATATAACAAAACTCCTTGGACTCCTTGGCCTCGTTGGCCTCTTAGGCCTCCTTTTTATATGTGCCACGGCACCAGCTCATGCGAGAGTATCGCTTGCACCTCCGTAAACGGCACATCCATAAGCGGAGCTGCCATCAAAATCAAAAGTATTGCAACAACAATAAAGTGGAAGCAAAGTAGATCCAGCGAACTCCACCCGTGATGAATCTTTGGATGAACAGTCTCAAGGTAATGATACAAATGAGACATAATCTTTAAGACGTGATGCAATATCTTTAACTTTGGAACCATTATTCCAAGTCCACTCAATACAGTAATTTCTGCTCGCATCAATCCACTTAAGCTTGCGATACCCGCTGAGTGATGCAAGTACACAACGAACACAACACCAACAAGAAGTAATGTTATATCAACAAGACTTTCTCGAACTACCCCCTCAATTGTTGTCTTCCAACTGTACCCGTGGAAGTCTCTGTACTTCACAACGTCCAGTGACATGTGACCTATGATTAGTAACCCGAAGAATCCCAAGTTCAAAAGCGCCGCAGCAAGGAATGTGAAGATGAGATACGCAGCATGGAACGCAGGAAGGTCGTCATGCGCATGCGCAAACGTCCGAAGTTGTACGATTTTCTGGGTCATGAGGGTATTTTTTGTCTATTCAATTATACAATATTTTGACTATTCTGACAATCTTGCAGATATGGTCAAAAGAAGCACTCAAAGAAAATCCTTACCACCCAATTATCAAAGCGCAATTGCAAAAGGGGGCATTTTTTCAGAATGTGTGCGTAATTATTCTTTTCCCCCACGTTCTATGGCTGAATGTTGCGGCCAAGAAATGGGCCCCTGCCCAATGTGTGGTGCTGGAGAAAAGTGCGCCATGTGTGGCGGCGGAGCATGTGATTGTGGCGAAGGTGAGGCTCCTGCAGAGGAGGCTCCCGCCACCGAGGAGGGTGAAGAGCCTGCATTCTAGTGCAGGAACTCACTCTTTTTAAAAGGCGCCTGCCTGTCAGGCGCTTTTTCGATTTATAGATAAAAACCGCCATTCGTGGTACAATATTTACAGTATGAGCCCTTCCACACAAGCACAGGACGACACTCAGTACATGAAAGAGATGGCTGAGCACGAAAAGCACACGCTGACCGTCGAGGATCAGAAGAAGATTGGAACCCCTCTCGAAGGAGACATTAAAGAAGAGCACAGGAACTTTATGAAGACTCTGATTGGCATTCTGGATTCCGGTGAGATTGATCCATACGAACCAAAAACTTTCCTAAATATGGATGTTTACGAATCGCTAGATGAGCAGTGGCAGGACAAAGTTGATCTCGCACTGGTGAACATCTCAAACCAAGTTAGGTTGATCCATGAATTCCACGTGAGTAACGACACTCCAGATGAATCTCCTCAGCTGCAAACAATGGTGGAACATCTCTGGGAAATGAAACAGCGCATTGAGGAACATTACGATGTATTTAAGTTCTAGTTATCCTTCCCCACACAAACATGGTAGACATGAAAGACCCCGAAGCTGTAAACGAAGCACCAAAAGAAAAACCTCCTCAGGGACCAGCAAAAGGAGCTCTCGAGAAATTGAAGATGATGTTTGCTAAAAAGGAAACTGCTCCTGATGTTGCACCTCAATTTGTACCAGTGTTTGATGAGCGATCTGATGTGACTCTTGCACGCGAGGATGATTTGCGGACACTTGCAAAAGCAACCATCGAACTTGCTGACAATAGAGCTAACGTGCCACATGGCTACATGGCTGCGTAGCTCGGTTCAATCCATTTAATCCGATTGTCTCTTCTCCACCACGTCATCTGTCTCTTTGCATACTGACGAGACTTGGCTGCGATGATTTCCTGTAATTCAGATTGATCTAAATCTCCCCCGTCAATCTGCTCCATTATTTCGCGATAACCGTGGCTTTTCATTGCAGGACATTCAGGACCATAACCTTGATCCATAAGCCCCTGCACTTCTCCCACCCATCCTTCGTCAAACATCAGACTTGTGCGCTCAGTGATCCGAGCGGTCAGCTCATCTCTCAACCACTCCATCCCAAAGATAAGTAAATCATACTTACAATCCGATCGTTTTTTGATTTTTGATGCAGGCTCTCCGGTTGCGTTGATGATTTCCATTGCACGAATTACATACGGCTTATTGTTCGCATGGAAAGCTGCAGCAGTTTCCGGATCAATCTCTTTTAATCGTTCGTAAAGTGTCAGTCCCCCATCAAGTTCATATTCCTTTTCAAGCTCATCACGCAACTGCGGATCTGCACTTGGTGCGAACTGCAATCCATCAATAATCGCAGAGATATAAAGCATAGATCCTCCCACGAGAATCGGAATATCTGATCGGCTGTGAATTTCATTG
Organism: uncultured Candidatus Peribacteria bacterium; assembly: GCA_964443095.1. Classification (GTDB taxonomy): domain Bacteria; phylum Patescibacteriota; class Gracilibacteria; order Peribacterales; family Peribacteraceae; genus CAYUBO01. The sequence goes on from CAYUBO010000079.1 coordinate 3,113, forward strand.
ATTGATTCCTCCGCCATCTTTTTGAATCCAGCTACTGTGATCTCTTCGTTTGGATCCAATACATCTATCAAATGATGAGGTACTCCCTGCATTTCTTCTTCTGTGATCTTTGCAGTTCCAATGTTTAAACCGACGTACAACTGCCTCGAGTCTGCATTGATCACTTCAGATGACTTACCAAGTTCCCGATCAATGTACTCAGCACACTGAATTGAAAATGATGTTTTGCCACTGGCAGTCGGCCCGAGAACGACCACAAGTGGTCGTTCAGCTTTCTTTATGAATACCTCCAAATCTTTTTGCCAGCTTTCAATCATGATCCCATGGTATGGCAATTGGCAGTTGGCTTGTAGCAAATTGCCAATTGCAAACTGCTAATTGCTGACTTGTACAGTATTCTTTTCATATTCCATTTTTACAACAATAGCTTCGTGTGCCTACTGCCTGCAAACGCCTTAAAAAGGTATAATAAATAGGAAATTTCGATTCCAACCCCTATACATGCACCCACAGATTCAATCCATCTACAAGGATATTCAGAGTGGCAAGATCACTCATCCAAGCAACATGATCATCCCAACTGTCATAGAAAAGACAGCAGCCGGAGAACGTGCGTACGACATCTACTCACGTCTGCTTGAGGAACGAATTATCTTCCTCGGGATTCCGATCAGTGATGAGATTGCAAACTCAATTATTGCTCAGCTTCTCTTCCTTGAGAAGGAAGATGCCAAGAAGGATATCACTCTGTACGTGAACTCCCCCGGAGGTCAGGTGACATCCACACTGGCAATGTACGACACCATGCAGCACGTGAAGCCGGATGTTTCAACAGTGTGTCTTGGAATGGCAGCAAGTGGTGGGGCCATCATCCTTATGGGTGGTGCCAAGGGGAAGCGTTTTGCACTCCCCCACTCCGAGATCATGATTCACCAACCACTTGGTGGAACGGAAGGGCAAGCGACAGATATTGCAATTCACGCAGATCACATCATCAAGACTAAGGATCTCCTCAACAGGATGATCGCAAAGCACACCGGTGCAGACATTGAGAAAGTAAAGGTCGACACCGAGCGTGATAAGTTCATGAGTGCAAAGGAAGCTCTCGAGTACGGATTGATCGATAAGATTGTAGAATAATTTAATATCAAAAAGGCCCGGGAACACCGAGCCTTTTTATTATTCTTTTACGAACAACATCCACCTCCGCCCTCTCCTTCACAGCAAGAACACTTAACAACGAGAATGAATACGATGAGCCAGATGAAGGCATTGATTGCCGCTGGCATAACGTCGGGAAGTGCGACTGCGCTGAGTAGTGGCTTGAGTAGCATTCCTGCAGGAATGGATGCGAGCGCGAGACCAGCACACCACGTTGCGATTTGCTTATACATTCCAACTGCGAAAAGGGCACCTCCAACAATCATAAGACCGGGGAGAATGTATGCCCACAGGGAACCGAGGACAGAAAGTGCGCCGAGACCATCACTGACCATTCCACGAAAACCATCAATTGTCATGTAGTGTGCGATTCCTACGAATAGGAGTGACAAACCAAAGGTTACGCGGAGACAGAGACCAGCGATGTCCATGGGACGGGAAGGACAACCAGGCATGGGAATAAGGGGAAATGTCTAAAAGTCGTAGATCATTCTACATGCTACCAGATCACAAATGCTTAAAATGTAATCTACGCAACAGAAAATGTGTCTGTCTGACAAGACCTTTTTCTCTTAGGCCTCTTTTGCCTCTTTGGCCTCCTTGGCCTCTTTTTTGACCGGTTCTTTCTTAGCAGCTGCAGCCTTCGTAGCACCACTAGCCTTAATCTTAGTAACTTCTATCTCCGTATACCCCTGCCTGTGTCCTTTTGTTCTTCGGTAACGCTTGCGTCTCTTCATCTTCATAACCCGGATCTTCTCTGCTTTTCCGTGAGCAATAACCTTTGCCTCAACTGAGGCTCCGCTGATGATCGGCGTACCAATCTTCACATCATCATCTCCTTTGACGAGAAGCAGTACCTTATCGAAGGTTACAGTCTTGCCCTCCTCCTCTTTTAGAGTAGGAACACGCAGTTTCGTGCCCTCTTCTACTTTCTCCTGAAAGCCGGCGATGTCTACAACAGCGAACATCGGGCGAAGTTTAGGTAATAGTGGGGTTTTGGGCAAGGAATTCCTTGCTAAAAGATTCCAAAGAAACCTAGGAATCCTAGGATAAAGAGTAATAAGGATATTACAATTATCTTTTAGGATCCTTATCGTCGGTTTCCTTGGATTCCTAGGATTCCTTTTGTTAGACTCAATCTATGGAAAGAATACTCCTACTTGCATCGGCTCTTTTCCTAGTTTCCTGCACAGCGACGCCTCCGCCGCCGGATCTATCGCAAATCCATGACATTCTAAAAACGAAACAGTTTGTGGATCTAACTCATGCATTTGAGCCGGGCATACCGCATCACCCACTTCTTCCTGATGAAGAGCGCGAAGTACTCTTCACTCACGATGATGGATTCTTTCTTGAGAAGTTCTGTCACGTTGGACAGTGGGGCACGCACGTTGATCCCCCAATTCACTTCGCCAAGGGTACAAGGAGCCTCGATGAAATTGATCTCAAGGAGATGATCCTTCCTTTGGTTGTTATTGATGTTCACGATGAAGTTGCCAAAAACCCTGACTACACAATCACAATAGAAGACGTAATTGAATGGGAAAGCCGACATGGACCCGTTCCGGAAGGCTCCTTTGTTGCAATGCGTACAGACTGGAGCAAGCGTTGGCCGGATCAGGCCGCAATGCAAAATCAGGATGAAGACGAAGTTAACCACTACCCTGGTTGGAGCCAGGAAGTTCTTACCTATCTGATTGAGCAGCGAGGAGTGACGGCAATCGGACATGAACCGACGGACACAGATCCCGGAACTTCAACTACAAACTTCGACTTTTCACTCGAAGACTACGTACTCCGCAAGAACCATTATCAAATAGAACTGATGGCAAATCTGGATAAAGTACCTGAGCAAGGTGCACTGGTTGTTGTCACATGGCCGAAACCCAAGAATGGATCCGGATTCCCTGCACGAGTATTTGCAATTTTGCCTTAATATTTTGAAACTGTTGATTTTTGAGTCTTGATTGATCCTTATGTCTTCGGATATTGCTGTGTTTGCTAATTTATGGTATAATAATAGTAGATACACATATATATAAATGTTCGAGAAGTTTCGCCGACAACATAAGAGAACGAAGCCGGGCGACAAGGAGTTCAAGTTGGATGTCTACGCCCCCCTCGGTGAGGAAGAACGCCAGAGAAAACTGTCGGGGAACAGTTTTGTAGATCGTTATCCGTACACCCGTGCTCCACATAACATTCAGCCTTCACGGCCAGCGGAAGAACGCAATCTCCCCGAAGAAGGACAGATGCAGATTGGGCATGGGACGGGAAAGGAAATGGGATTTGGACAATCTGGAGAACCAGCTTTCGAGTACTTTAGAAA
>CAYUBO010000080.1:0-6242 GCA_964443095.1 uncultured Candidatus Peribacteria bacterium
TTACCAAGACAAATACCGAAGGTAGGAATTCCGCTTTCAATCCCCTTCTTAACTTGTTCGATTGTATTGGTACACATCTTAGGATCCCCAGGACCGTTGCTAATAAAGATACCATCATAATTAAGATCTGATCCTGCAAGATCAAAACTCCACGGTAGCCGGTGCACTCTAACTCCCCTCTTTAACCAACTTCTTAGGATGTTGTTTTTGATTCCGCAGTCGAATACCGCAACAGTCGCACGAACTTCTCCATCGGGATCGTAAGTGACAACATCATCACAACTAACCTCATCAACAAGATTCGATAAGTTAGGGTCAACAATCGATATGTCATCCTGAGCTCGTCGAACGGATGACATATCGCGTGCCATGGATTCGACGGGCTCACCATGACACGCTTCTTTGGATCCATCTTGTTCGATCTTTCCAAGCATCACCCCATGCTCCCTAAGTTTCTTGGTCAGTGCTCGAGTATCGACTCCTGTGATTCCCGGAATCCCATGATGATCCAGAAAGTTATGAAGACTGCTTGCAGCCGTAAAGTGGCTATAGTCCGTACTTGCATTAGCTACGATTACTCCACGCACATGAACCCCTTCGCTCTCAAAATTCTCAGAAAACCCCCACTTGTTCTTTTCCATACTTGGAACCCCGTAATTCCCGATTAGTGGATAGGTAAAAACGAGTATCTGACCCCTGTAACTCGGGTCTGTTATGCTTTCCGGATACCCTGCCATTCCAGTGTTAAAAACCACTTCTCCATCCGCAGAGCAGGAAGCACCGAACGGCTCTCCTTGGAATACGGTGCCATCTAGTAAGATAAGTTTTGCCATTCTTTACATGATTGTAGATTACCTGCTTTCTTTACTTCAATTGACTTGTCCTCCGTAGCCTTCCAACTCGATTATCTATGTTTTGATGAAACGCAGGTAGAAAATGAACTAAGGGCGAAGGAGGATCGCGGGCAGCTTACACGAACTGATCAAGCATGGATATCCCCTTGGTAAACAATTTTTGTCCCAAACTGCCAATTTTACAGGAAATTTCTTAGTCTTTTATTTGACAAAATTACCCTTTATATGTTAATATCACATTAACTTTTTCTCTCTGTCAAGCCATGTCCGCAGACACAGGTATTAACAGATCCAATGAAGGAAACACTCCGGAGGGGCAATCCCCTGCCGAAACAATTGGTGATCAGAGAGTTAGCTGGAGAAGTAGAATTTATGGAGCGGTTACCGGAGCAGTATCAAGAGTTTTTGGGAGAAAACAGAAAGCAGATCAGCCTGCAGAAGAATCAATTGGTCCTCAGGTAAGCAGAAGAGGTTTCCTTGGTGCTGCAGTCGGTAAAGGAGTTGACGCATCCGGTGCTACAAAAGCTGCAGAGACAATGGTCGCAGTGGGAGACAGAGCTTCAGCTGCTGCAGGAGCTGTTCCGGAAGGACAGCAAGTAAACACTACTACAAATCCAAACGCATGGGGGCCATCTTCACACCGAAGAGGATTCATGCAGCAAGCTGGAACTGTTGCCGCTGGAGTAGCCGGAGTAATGGCAGCAGGAAGTGCAAGAGAGGCAGGCGCACAAGCTCCTGCTGCACCTATGGACGACCCAACAAGGAGAGCATATGAAACCGAGATTGGAAATCTTGGAGGCCTGAGAGGTGTCACAGCAGACGACTTCTACAATGCAGGAATTCAACCCAATCAAGTACGAAGTGCTGCAACCTCAGTAGTACGTAAGTCAGGAAGAATGAATGTCTTTGAAACAATGGATCCTGCAGAGAAGGCAACAGAACTTGCAGCAATTGGACAGAGAATGAATCCAACTTCTGCACCAACGCCACCTTCCCAACCAGTAACACAGAATGCTCCAGTTGGATTCCCTACTCCTCAAGGACAGGGTGGTGGAACACCGGTGGGCGGAGGAGCGCAACCACCTAACACGCCACCACCTGTGCACGGGCCTGAGATTGGCGGAAGGACTGTTGGAGAGATAATGACTAGAGGTGTAGAAGGATTAGCTACTCCACCATCTACATACGTACTTACTCGATGGGTAGCAATCCCTGCTGTAGCAGGATTACATGATGTACTAGAGAGGTTATACACCTACTTTAGGACAAGAGGCATGAATGAGAATGACAAGAGAGCCGTTGTTCTCAAAAACACGTTGAGAAGAATTAAAGTAATCAATTCTGCTTTAGGACATGCTGAGCCGGGAATAAATGCTGCTCTGCAAACTGGATTGTTACTTGAGGATGCATACGCAGCTCTTATGGGAATGCTTACTGTATTTGATCAAGCTTCCTATAAGTACGACCCAGCTTACCGAATTCCACGTTACGTTACTCTCGCAATCACAGCATTCTTGAGTGCAAGGCGAGTTATTAATCAAGCAAAGGATTACGATAAGACTAGATACAGCGGTGGAATCCTAGCTGAATTCAGCGAAGAGTCACTGCAGCAAGGCATTGATGAACTTAAAGGTGACACATCGAAGAAAAAGAAGAAAAAAAAGAAAAAAAAAAGTCTAGTTGAGGAGGATGATGCAGAGGAACAACCAGAATCTGCTGTAGTTTTGAGGCGTAGACCTCAAGAATCAGATGACGTATTGCCTCCCGGAAGATTTGATGAGCCTCCTGAAGAAGGAGTACTTAGTTTTTCAAATGATGATTTCAATGCAGTTTGCAACGCATTGATGGCAGAAGAATGTGAAGATGGAGCTCAATTAGAAGACATAATAATGAGAGCTCTTGGTGCAACCGATATGGACGAAACTACTTATAGACAAATAGTGGAAGAGCTCATTTCATGCAATTTTATTTTTGCACCAGATTTAGTTACCGGAGACAGCCCAAGTGAATGGTCCTATTCAGCACAAGTTGTAGTACGCAGAGAAGAAATTGCCAAATATCTTGCTGAACTTAGCGCAATAGGATCAGCTAATGGAGTAGAAATTGCATACAGATTCATGAATACTATTCCAAGTGGAGAGCTGGGGCAGGCTGTATATAATGTATGCAGTCAGCTGGAAAACAAAGGTCCGAGAATAGCAGGAAGCTCACTGGGAAACATTATCTCTCATTTTGTTGGCGATCACATAAGCAGGGTAGCTGCAGTTATTTCTGAACTTTTGCTTCAAGGAATCATTTCTGCCCCGGGGCTTATTACCGGTATTGATCCTGAAAGATGGAACTGGGATACAGTATGCGAAATAGACCAAGAACAGGTAGATAGATATTTGTTTGTTGAGGGTTCATCTGCAGAAGTGGATCAATATGCACCGCCAGCAGTTGAGCCTCTTACAAAAGAGACCCCTCTTGAAGAATTTATTGAACGAGCCAGAGAGGTTGTTCTTGCATTTCCCGGAGATGAGATAACAACCAAGGAAATATTTGAAGGCTTGGAGGGTACAGGACCTGGGCCAGTAAGAAGGAGATTAGTTGAATCTGTATTGCCTGGACTTGTTTCAGAAGGCTTGCTTGAAATCCTCAACACTTCTGGAATAGGCATGAGTACCCGTTTCAAAATAATCAGACCCAATAGAAGCAATGTAGAACAAGCTTTTCCTCCGGAAATAGATTAGTCGACCATCTTAAGGTCCTCCACCCATCCACCACGGTAAACGTAAACCTCTTCCGCCCCCTGCGCCCCCTGCGCCTCCTGCGCCTCCTGCGCCCCCTCCAGCTCCTGCACCCCCACCAGGAGCCGCCGGAGGATTAGCTCCTGGAGCTGAAGGTGTCGTTCCAAATATCACATTCCAAAGAGAATGATTGGGAAGTTTTTTGTCCTTATCTTCCCTGAAACGATCTTTAATCCACTGCTGGAAATTCCAAAGCCCCGTCCCTTCATCAGCAAGGTGTCCGAGTGCAAAAGCAGCAAGTCCAGTTTTGAGAATCGCACCATGCGTACCACGCAAGAATGCTGCTGCGTTTCCAAACCTTCCTCCCTGAGCACCACCCTGCCCCTGTTGAGCACCCCTCTTAATACCAAGTGCTTCTAATATGCTACCAGCAAAAGTGAATGGCGTCTTAAGAAGTTCGCCTGTGGCTTTGACTGCATTTCCAACTTTACCTATTCCATTTGGAATACTTGTACCAACAACGTGACCCGCTTTGCTCGCAAGCCATTCAAATACACTCTGTTGTGGGCCCGGTTTCCAGAAAAATCGAATAGGCATACCAATAAGCTTTCCGGCTCCTTCCACAATTTTCCCCGGTATAGTTTTTGCCTGAGGATGGAATTGCCCCCTCACAGTCTGTGCTGTCTGATTGATAAGTGTTGGTATTGCCATAGGAGCAGTAAGTGCCATTGCACCGTAACGCATAATCGCATTAACTTTATCGTTAAACTGACCTCGTGCAGCCTTAATTGTATCTGTACTATCAATCGCTTCAGCAGTATTGAGTGCTTTATTTCCAAGGAATTTAGCTATCCAGAAACCTGGGAAAAAGACCGGCAATTTATCTAGAGCAAATTTGAATCCATTTTTGAAAACATCTGAGACCTGATGCCACAGAAGTGCTTTTGTTTCTTTTTGCACAGCAGTTCGTTCTCCTGCCTTTGCATGTTTTAGGTATGCAAGCTGTTGTTCTGCAGGTAGTTTTTCCAGAACACCTTTTCTCACTTCTGGAGGAAGACTGTCTAATTCCGCAAAGAACTTCTTGGCTGCATCTTCTTGACCCGGAGCTGGGGTGGGAGAAGGAGTTGGAGTGGGAGTCGGTTGATTTCTGTCCCCACCTTTGTCAGGTGAATCCTTCTTCTCCTTTTCTTTATCTTCCGGTTCCTTTTCTGGTGTTTTTTGGTCAGCCATGTAATGAGATAAAATGAATGATTATTGCTTTTTGTAATTGAGTGTTAAGTTTGCATCGGTAATATTTGTTCCGGCACTGTCTTGGACTTCAAATACTAATGGCAAAGCATCACCTGAACTTGCTGCTTCAACCTGTCGGGCAATTCTCTTAATACTGTCATATGTAATAGTAAGCGGATGAGTGAATGCACCCTTATACGCTATAGGAGGTCCCTCTACCCGGAACGGGTTAAGTGCACCTGTCATGCTCTTGCTTGCAAGATAATCACCGATTTCTTTGTTATCTACTTTTCCATCTTTATTCCCTTGAGCATCTGCTTCTGGGTTTAGAACTAAATCAAGTCCATTTGCCCCTCTCTTTACTTGAGAAATTCCTGCTATTAGTAAGGCAATTGCTCGTGCAGATTCAGGATCAAATAATATAAGATTACACTTGTGCTCTATAATTCCTGTTGGCCCAGTTGTTTGCATTAAAAGTCCAGTTCCAGTAAGAGTGACTTGATAGAACTTGCCTCCATCCTCAAAAATCATAGGCCTGTCCAGCATTTCATTTCGTGTCATTGTTGGCTTAAGACCTTTTATGACATTTGGATCATCAAGGACTTCAAAGTCATTTGCCGGTAATGCCAGCGGTGCAGCTGGCTTCCTGTTACCGACATTATCTTCAATGGTAATGGAATAATTTCCCTGAACTAACGGGATGAATTGCAATCTCTGATCTGCAGCTTCAAATTTGCCTATTGTTACTGCCGGCTTCTTGCCAGCAGGGACTCGCAGTGTTTTTGTAACTGTTGTTCCATTTATCTCAAACAAAGTTTCTGATCCAGTATCCATATTCCTAATGGTGATCTTTTCATTCTTCTTACCATTTCTAAGCTGAATAGAAGCAGGCTGTCCTATTGGAATCTGCGCCGGAACATTTCTAATTACCTCAACTGTGTCCATTCCAGTAGCAGGAGTTGCATCGAGGAATACATCAACTTTCTCTCCTGCAAAATGCAGTGTCGGCATTGTAATGCCAAGTCTCTTTACTCCAGTGCCATTAGTACTAAATTCAGCATGAGGCGCATACCAGTAAACGTCTGCTCCATTTTCATTCACTTTCATTACCCGGAATTCAGTTCCTTTCGTTATTGGCACATTTACTCCACCTTCTCCCCTCACTTCTATAGCACCAACCACAGCCGCGCCACCGGCATCCTTAACATTAATAGGATGTTCACCACTAACTCTCAGAGTACCCTTATCAAGAATTTTCTCCTGTGATGGTGGTACACCACCTTGTGTCAGTTCTATTTCAACCTGTTTTCGTGCTCTTATCTCTACAATGGATGTATCCCCACCGTCTGTTGATGCACGAGGAATCTCAAACTTGAAGTATCCTTGAGTACCCGGCGTGGGCATTGGAGGAGCAGGAGGCAGTGGAAGA
>CAYUBO010000080.1:6252-6531 GCA_964443095.1 uncultured Candidatus Peribacteria bacterium
CCGACTTTATGTACCTTCATAGTGAGCTCCAGGACTCCTCCATTGTTTTTGATAGTAATTTCTGCACCTTTTCCTGGGCTAAAGTCCGGATCCACAGTTGCTGGAATAGCCGGCAAATCTCTCTCCATCATTTGGAATGCTATGGTGTTATCTATTCTGAATGTGACAGATCCCGGTGCACCTCCAAGCGCTTCCTGAGTAATAAATACTGAATTCTTCTCACCTGACTGACTGAAGCTATCTGCTGTTGCATTGTACTTATCCAATTCTATCGGGCTT
>CAYUBO010000081.1:0-6502 GCA_964443095.1 uncultured Candidatus Peribacteria bacterium
TCATTCTTTTCACTTCAAGAAGTTTTACTTCTGCTTCTTCAAGCTTTCTTTCCTCAAATGTCATGTCCTTGATGATCTCAGCAACAGGACTGCTCGGATTGTTTTTCATTTCATCCGGCATGCCTGCACGAATCTCTTCAACGAGTGCTGTGTAGCGCTTAATAAGCTTCTCAGGAAGAGTCTCTGCTATCTCAGGTGATCCTTCACCAGGAGCCATTACATCACTTCCTTCGCCATCATCTGATCCTGCAGGATCTTCACTTGGCTCTTCCTCATCAGCTCCCGCCTGTCCAGATGGCTCTTCTGTAGATATATCCCCTGGTGCTCCTCCAGCTGGTGCCCCAGCTCCACCTGTGCCCGATCCTGCATCAGTTTCATCTTCTGTTTCCGGAGGCTTCGGATTAGTTAGACCTTTGATCCTTTCATATATTTCATTTATTCCTACTTCACCCTTGCCCCAAAGAGCAGGTGGTATGTCTTTAATCCTAATAGCTTTTCCATCAATTTGAATCTTATCCACATCTAAACCTACGCTTGATAGATTTTTCTTAAGCTCATCAATTTTTTCCTTATCAATTTGTTCAAAGGCAGCTTCTGCGATGGGGGTAAAGGAAATCACAATATCGTTTCCTTCCAGTGTAATACTCTTAATAAACATTTTTGTCCTCTCATCGAGGCTTTCATCTAGGTTTTTGATCAGTTCTTGCCTTCGTCTCTTTTCATCTTCGAGTGCTTTTCTCCTGTCTAGAGCTCTTAACCTCTGTTCAACCTCATTAAGTTCTTGGCTCAGAGCATCAACATCTGATTCGGGGGCATTATCAGCGATAGCCTTTGTTAGTTCCTGTTGGCGCTTAATCAATTTATCTCTTGTGTCATCTTCCCCTATATCCTCATTACACTTCTCTATCTCGGCATCAATGTCTTCTACTCCCCTTACGCCAAATACATCTGGCTGAGGCTTCTCTGCAGGAGGTGTAACTTCTGCAGGTGGCACCCCTTGTGCTCCACCTCTTTCCTTTGGAACTTCCTTTGTTGTAGTTGTTGGTTCTTTGTAACCAATAAGAACCATGATGTATTCAATCCACAATGCAATATATTGGGCTGCAAGTATTTGGAACTCTTCCTCCTTCCATGCTTCCGGATTTCCATCAAATGCACTTAATTGTCTACCAACTTCTGCTATTTCCTTCGCAATAGCTTCTGCATTCCGAACCGTTGTAACTGTCTCTGTAGACTTGTTGAGTTCAGCAATCTGTGCATCAAGAGCAACAACCTCTGCCTGAGCTTTATTGAATTTTTCAACAGCGGTTATATATGCTGGGTATGCATCAACTGCTTCCGGTGATTTCCCCTCATTCAGAAGTTTTGTTTTTAAATCATCCATCTCCGCATTGGCGAGATCACGATTACTCGTGGCAGCAGCCAACTCTGCCTCCAGCTTCTTTTGCTGAGCTGTCTTCTCAGCGCTAACAGCAGGCGCATCTGCCGGTGCAGACGCAGCAGCTTCATCGCCCTGAGGCCCAGTTTCTGGGCTTGGTTCTGTCATCCAGATAAGGCGTTTTTCACGCCCGAATGACTCTGGGTTCTTAGAGAAATGCTTCATAAGAAGAATTGGTATTTATATGATTATTTCTAATAATTATACCTCATACCACTTCGCGTTTAAAGCAAAATTAAAGGGTAAATTGACAAATTGCCTGCAAATATCCTCATTCTTGGCAAACGCTTCGTGGCATTTATCGCAGATTATTGAATAATTATAGATAGTGTTATTTTCTGAATAAATTTAGCTCAAAATGCCGATTCTCTCAATAGAAGGTGTTTTTGGCTTGTTTAAGCGCTTAAATATCGAGCATTTGCCTCGCTTTGCGGATAGCTTGCCCTGCACCCGGCCCATCGAAGTCTGCAGGATTAAGGGAGGCAAGCACACGTATTGCGCGCTGTGGATCGTCTTCTAGGACAATATTGAAATCATCAATGATCTCGTCATTCCATCCTGGAGCTGCTTCACGCAGATCTCCACCCATGTTCATGTAAAGATTGAACTCACTGTTCCCCTTCGTCCAAAGCATGCCCTCAATGTGACTCTTGTAATCATCTGTTGTGCGTAGCGTGTTGTCCTCTCCAAGACCACACACTTTCATAAGATCTTTGTACGACTCAAGCTTGCGCTCTTCTGGACTCATATTTGCCCTCTCCCTATCTGAAGACTCCTGTGAAATATTGCGTGCCGTTCGGATTGCTCTTTTTGCCCCATCGCCATCGAAGTCATCTTGGTTCAGTGCCGCAAGCATGCGAATTGCTTTCGCAGGCTCATCAAGATAGATGTTGAAGTCATCAATGACTTCGTCATTCCACCCCGGGGCTGCTTCACGCAGGTCTCCACCCATGTTCATGTAAAGATTGAATTTACTGTTCCCCTTTGTCCATAGAGCACCCTCTATTGCTTCAGCATAATCTTTCTTTGTTCTGAGTGAAGGATCATCTCCCAATGAAAGCCCGAGAATTTCACCAAGTCGCTTGTACGCAGCAATCTCATTGCTCTCGATAGACTCTCTTCCTGTCTCTCGCGAACCTGTGCCAACATTCTTTGCTTCTTCCTGGAGAGCTTGCATAAACTTCTGATGATCGAGTACTCGACCGGTTGATGCTTCAATTGTTGCCCTAATGCTTTCTGGAAGCTCTGCAATTTGATCCGGTGTCATACGCAGCATCACTACCGGTTTACCATTTTCAATTACTACATCGAGCGCTTCTGCAACATCAAGTAGTGGTGAATCTCCAATCTGTGCCCTAAGCGCATCAATACGTCCTTTGATTGCTGCCCTTGCAGCCTGATTTGCTCGTAGTCCATTCAGCTCACTCTGCCTAGCTGCAAGATCTGATTCTGCCTGTTCGCGCCTCGTAGTCGCAGCTGCCAGATCTTCTCTTGCCTGCTGCAATTCTCTCCCCGCTGCTTCTTTGGCAGGCCCAGCAGGCAATTCCTTATGCTTCTTATCTAATGCATCTACCCGATCGCTAGCAGCTACTTCTTCAGCCTTTGCTGACTCAACCGCACTATTTGCATTGGCAACTTCCTGCTCCTTATCTTGAATCTGCTGATCAAGTTGTTCTCCACCCAAAAGATCCGGTGGTTTATCGGATCCTGAATCCGGTGAATCCGGACTCTGACCTGCCTTCGCCTGATCTTCTGTCATCTTTGCGTACGCAGCGAAAGCAACAACTATCAGCTCAATTATCTTCATGAGCCAGTCACCTGGATTCTGTTGCATTTTATCTATATCTCCCAGCTCATGAATGAGTTCGCTCATTCGATCATTTGCTTCCTCCAAATTATCTGGGGTGTCTCTATATTGATCCGCAACCGGGAACTCGTCTGAGCCCCTAAGGACACTCTGTCCTTCTGAACCTTCTTCACCAGATGCCCCTGGATCTGCCTCAGCCCCGCCTTCGAGTGGCTCTCCTCCAGTTTCCGGTGCTCCACGTCCATCAGGTCCTGCTGATGTCAGTGTGCTTGTTCCACCTTCATTTGCAGGTGCACTTGATGGTCCTCGTCCCCCTGCGGGGCCTGTGCCCGGAGCTGAAGACGCTGAGCTTGAAGGAGCTGATGCTGGAGGTGTAGGACTTGGTGTAGATGAAGCTGATCCGACTGCTGAAGTTGATGACGTCGGATCCCCTGTTGGTGATGTACTTGGTGCTGCTGAGGTGGAAGAAGTGGTGCTCGCAGTATCAGATGCCTCAGTTGACGTTGATGGTGCTGAAGTTGTAGAAGATGTTGGAGGTGGTACCCAAGCTTCTTGTTCATCTAGCCTCCTTGTCTGAAGCTGCTCTCTAAGTACCTTAATTTGGTCATACAACGGTTGAAATTCTTCGCCAATTACGCCTTCCAGCGCAGTATCGCCAGCCGCACTTTTGCGCGCATCCATTTCTGCCTGGTAAACATCATCGTATGCCGTATCGACCAAAGCCGAGGCTTCATCAACTGTCATTTTCATTTCACCTCCGGACTCCACAGCAACAGCAGCATGGTTTACATCTGTTTGTAATTGCCTTACTCTTGTACGCGCTGCCAGCAGAGCTGGGCTCTCTGCACTTGAAGATTCCTCTTCTGCACCAGCCTCACCACCGGGCTGCTCTACCCCCCTTGACGCTCCATTGTACGGATTATCTCCTTTCTCTGTATCTGGTGCTGGTACATCTCCCTTGTTCTCCGGACCAAAGAAGACTCTTGCAGTCTCTCTATCTATTGTGAGCTTCAACACTCCTCCTTCTAGTACTGGTTTCATTCCGTGTTCCTGTGCAAAACCGAAGGCAACTTTCAAGTTTTCTGGATTCGCCCCCTCTTTCAAGCTCATTTCAAATTGATCACTTTCCGGTCCCCCAACCTGAATCATGGCGATGTTATATGGAGGATCGCATTCTGTATTAGCTCTGTTCTCAATAAATGACGCCCATTGATCTCTTGGTAGGGACTCAATATCCTCTTTTGCTTCTCCACTTTCTGCAGCTGCATCTTCTGTTATTGGCTTTGCTATTTCATCAAGAAGCTTTCGCTCTAATACTATTGCCTCCTCCTCCAAGCTATCTGCTGCATCACCTTCTAATTCATCTGCATCCAGAGCTATTTGAGTTGCATCCCCGAGAAGTCTTTTGACAGCATCCCTATCAGGCTGCCCTTCTCCGGACATCATTTCTTCATATTCACCTGAGCACGCATCGAGCCGTCCTCTTAATTCTGCTAATGCTTGTTCAAGGTCCTCCGATGGCCCTTCATCTGATTTTGGGGCTGTATCTGCATCACCAGCATCTGATTCGACTTGTGATTCCGGATCTCCTCCACGGGGAACTACTTCTGTGCCTCCTTCCTCCTGTCCTCCTGCATCTTGTGCTGCTGCTTGTCCTTCAATATTTCCTTCCATTGCAGCAATGTCATCATTAACTTTGTCGAACTCATCTCCAATGAGTCCTTGTACATATTCGGTTGGCTCGTGCAGCATCGCATCTGCTCTCGCATCATCAACCTTTTTCTTAAATGCTTGTATATCGTCTTCTGTCTTATCTCCTATGCCATACTCCTCTGTTAATTTCTGACACTCCTCTCTTAGGAGCGCTACTTGTTCCTTCACTCCTTCTGTCAGTTGTTCGAGAACATCCGGCGATTCTCCTGATGGAACATCCGGAATGCTGATACCGGAAAGAGCTCCGCTCAAATTATCTTCAAGCTGGTCAGCTAAGCCCATGATTGTAGGCAATGAATAGCCTACTACTCCGCCCTTGGCACTTTGCGCATAGGCTGCCATCTGATTCCCGATCGCCCTCATTTCACCTGTAGCTAGATCCATGTCTACAGCAGCCCCCGCCGCCAGCTCATCGATCTTAGAGTATTCTCCGGCTACCATTCCCAAGAACTCAGCAGTGAACTCCTTAGCCGCTGCCTCGGGCGCACTTGGATCATTAGCATCCGCTTTTTCCGGAGTACCTTCTTCCGGGCCCTCTTGATCTGCCTCTGTGGTTTCGTCCTCATCTTTGCTCTTTTCAGTCTTGCCTTGGACCTGCAACATTTTAGCAATTTTCTTAGGGTCTGGCGTGCTCTCTTGCATGAGATATGCGAGACGATTCTCTTTTAAATTAAACTGAAACTGGCGGAACAGATTGCTCATGCATTGTTGGGGGTAGCAGAGTCGAACATCTTTTCAATGTCTGCCAGCTTCTCCACTTCCTCCTTCTTACTCTTTGTCTCAAGCGACTTAATCGCTGACTTTCTGTAGTTACTTGTAACTTTCTGAATCTTCTTCATCCAGCTCGTAACATTTTTTTTGTAGGCCTTAAAAGCCTTCTTGTATCTCTTCAATCTTTTTTTCTTTTCGGCCTTCGTCTCATCCGCATATTTTTCTTTTAGATGCGGAATAGCCGTACTCACAAGATCCGGCTCAATGGCACCCATGAATGCATCATAGATGTCATCAACTGAGGGGAGCATAGATGCAGTACCCTCTGAAACCTCTGTGTTTGCGTCCTGATCTTGAGTCATGAATTGGTTTTTATGTATCGAGTAATTATAGCAAATTTAGGGGTTTTCAGCAAAATGATCACGTAATCAGTGATCCGTCTACTGTGCTCTGGCGCTCAGGTGCCTGATTGGCTTCTGCCTCCTCCCATGCAGCTAATTCTTCAGCATGTTCCGCATGCTCCTCAGCATCCCTTGTTCCCGCCCCCTCTGTCACTCCAGCCTCTGCATGTGCAGCTGCTTGCTGTGAATCGTTTTCAAGTGCCTGGGCAACATCCCAGCGCTCTTCCACCTCAAGTGCTTCTATGTCTCTCCAAAGGCGTTCAATATCAAAATTCTCTGCCTGCTCTTTATCCTCTTCTACAAGCCATTTTCTCTCTTCTTCCAATTTCTCAGTAAACTCAGAACTTTCGGCATCCTGATCATGTTTGGCTCCGGGATCATGTTCATGATCATCATGACCAAATTCCAGTACTTCAATGTTTGTATGGGGTC
>CAYUBO010000082.1:0-6439 GCA_964443095.1 uncultured Candidatus Peribacteria bacterium
CAGGATTGAGTAAGGAAGAATATGAACTTCTTCTCAAGGGTGTTCATCCGGATGTAATACTTCTCATTGTTGATTCCAAGCCAGATAAACGGCTTTCAGCTACAAAGTTTCTTCTCAAAGAAGCAAGTGTAAAAGAGTTCCCAACTTTAAGTAGAGCAAAACTTCTTCAGTGGATGAAGAGCTTCTTTTTGCAACATGGATCAGATGTAGATCCGAAAGCTTTGGAAACTCTTATAGGTATTGTGGGCGAAGACCAAATGCAGATAAGTAAGGAACTCGAAAAGCTTGCTCTCTTTGCTGCAGACAGGAAATGTACAAAAGAAGATGTTGAGATTCTTGCCCTTCCAACTTCGGAACAGGTGGAGTGGAGGCTTATGGAACTACTTGGACGAGGCGAAGTGAAAGAGGCACTTTCATATGTGCAGCATCTTCTTGAGAGGGGAGAAAATCCGTATGCGTTGTGGAATAGACTCCTGTGGATGGTAGCCAGTCTAGTTCTTGTCAGCAGTGCAGTGCAGGAAGGGAATAGAAATCCGGGAGAAGTTTCCAAAGTTACAGGTCTTAATTTTGGAACTGTTCGGACATTATTCCCAATTGCTCAGCAGGTCTCACAGGAAAAGTTATCACAGATAGTTTCTTTCATGGCAGATTCAGACAGAGCACTAAAAACAGGTGGATACAGGTCAACGGTAGAGGCTCCACAAGAGTTATGCGCGGTCATAGATCGGTGCATGCTAAAACTTGGAGCACTTAAGTAGATTATTCTCCTTCAATCTGCTGCAAGATTGCGTCTGCTTTTTCTTCTTCTACCTCTTTTGCTTGGTTTTCCTGCCTCTCACGTTCAAGACGCTTCTTTTTGCGCTCTTCTTCAGTTCGTTTAACAAGTTGCTCCTCTCCAATTTGCTCTATTTCTTTTGCGTACTTCTGGTCAATTGCTTGGAGCTGCTGTTTCTCGTTTGTGAGAATATCATTTAGATTTTTTATTTGATCATCCGTCATTATCGGAAGGATATTGATCCAGTATTGCCGTTCCTCGTCGTTCATACTTTCGCTACCGACGATCAGATCAATTAGCGGACCATGTTTTTCTCTGAGTTCCTGTGGGATAGTCAAAGTACTGGCCTGCTGAGCTGGGGGTTGCTGCCCTGCAGGTTGTTGTCCTTGTGGTTGCTGCTGTGGATCTACCATCGGGAATTATTATACAAGAGACGAGTAGTTTGGGGAATAGGGAGTGGGGAATAGGAATTGGGAAATAAATCTTTCCTATGTCCTATGTCCTAAGTCCTATTTCCTATGTCCTAAGTTAAGACACTTTCAACACCTCATAGCGGAATACTCCTGCTGGCGTGTTTACTTCTACGGTATCGCCTTTCTTATGGCCCAAAAGAGATTTTCCGATAGGGGACTCGTTGCTGATCTTCTGTTCCATAGGATCTGCTTCCGTTGAACCTACAATTGTGTAGCTTTCAGGATCATCCTGATCGGTCTTGTTTCGTACAGAAACTGTTGATCCTATCTGAACTTCTTTCCCGCGTCTCAGGTCAACTTTCTTCTCGCTGATGATCTTTGCGTTCTTAATCTTCTGCTCCAGTTCCAGAATACGTCCTTCCACGAATGCCTGTTCGTTCTTAGCTTCCTCATATTCAGCGTTCTCAGAGAGGTCTCCGTAGGAAATAGCTTCCTTAAGCCGCTGGGCAAGCTCCTGTCTGCGGACAGTTTTGAGGTGTTTGAGTTCCTCCTGAAGCTTCTTGAGACCTTCTTTGGTAACTAGCGTTTGGTCATCGTCACCGAAGTCTCCTGCGGATTTATCGTCTTTCTTGCTGTCATCAGCCATAAAAAGTGCTTGGGAAAAAGCCGATGGAGTGTAGTGGAAGAAATGGGTGGATTGCAAGGAAAATTAAGCTTTCTCGAGCAATTGTGGCCATTTGAGGATAGGCAGCTCATCAATATTCTCCTGAATTAGAGCCTCGATGACGCGCTTGGCAAGCTGTACGTTCGTAATGAGCGAAATTCCGTGATCAGTGGAGAGTCTGCGTATGAAATATCCATCAGTCTCCTCATCGCCGCTACTGTGTGTCGGTATGTTAATTACAAGGTCTACACGCTTATTTTCGAGGTACTCACGAATGTTTGGAGTGCGTGGTTCAGAGACTTTGTGTACGAGTGCAGAAGGAATGCCACGGGATTCCAGGAATTCGTGTGTTTTCTTTGTGGCGATAAATGAGAAGCCTCTTTGGTGCAGGTATTCAATCGAAGGCAGTAAATCCACTTTATCTTCCAGTCTTCCGATTGTGAGCAGAATATTCTTCTTAGGTGCACGGAATCCAACTGCAAGCAGTGCGGTGAGGAGAGCTTGCTCCGCGTTCTCACCGAAGCATGCGACCTCTCCTGTGCTTGCCATTTCTACTCCCAACCTTGGATCTGCTCCTCTTAGGCGGCTGAAGCTGAACTGGGCTGCCTTCACTCCAACATGATCAAGATCCAGTGTCTGGTAAGTAGTATCAGTCGGGGCTATCCCTAAGAGTGATTTTGTTGCGAGTGTTATGAAGTTCTCGCCGGTAACCTTGCTGGCAAACGGGAAGCTACGACTTGCACGAAGGTTACACTCAATCACTTTCAGTCGGTTTCGCTTTGCGAGAAACTGTATGTTGAATGGTCCTGAAATCTGCAACGCACCTGCTATGTCTTTTGCTACACCTTTCACTCTGCGAAGTGTTTCTAAGTTCACGCGCTGTGGTGGCAGAACTATCGTTGCGTCTCCAGAGTGCACACCGGCGTTCTCAACATGTTCTGAGATTGCATACAGTAGAAGTTTCCCATTCTGAGCTACTCCATCAAACTCAATCTCCTTTGCGCCTATTTCAAATTTAGAAACAACTATCGGAGCTTCTTTGTTCACAAATGCTGCTTCGTGAACGTAGCTTCTGAGCTCATCATCCGAATGCACAACAGCCATTGATGCTCCCGAGAGAACATAACTTGGACGGACTATCACAGGATACCCAACACTACTTGCGAAGTTTATTGCAGCTGATAAATCAGCAAATTCATTCCATTCAGGTTGATCAATTTTTAACTCATCAAGAAGTGAGCTGAACTTGTGACGATCTTCTGCACGATCGATATCAGTCGAACTCGTTCCGAAGATTGGTATGTTTGCTTCTGCAAGTTTAGGTGCAAGAGAGTTTGGTATTTGCCCCCCCATCGACACAACAACTCCTTCGGGAGAAATCAAATCAGCAATGTCCCTGACACGCTCATCGCTAAGTTCATCAAAGAACAGTGAATCACATTCATCATAGTCTGTACTAACTGTTTCAGGATTACTGTTAAGCATCGAAACGTCATAACCTTGTCTCTGCAGTTCGTGTGCTGCCTGAACACAACACCAGTCAAATTCAACAGAAGATCCAATTGAGTATGGGCCGCCACCAAGCACAAGTGCCCGCAAATGATACGTCATGTTCCTGACCATGGTAGGTGAGGTAGAGGTAGTTTGTTTGTGCGGGGAATTCACCAGCTAAAGTGTCTACCTGCTTTATTACAGGTGTGATGCCTGCATTTATTCTTTTTGATCTGACTTCTTCAGCTCGGAGCCCACCAAGCTGTGCAATGCAGATATCAGAAAATCCGGTCTTCTTAAGCATCTTCAGACCATCTTCAGACGGCATGATTCCTTTGTTATCACCAAGTTCTTTTCCTAGCAATGAGCATGTACGTATCCTTTCTAGGAACCATTTATCAATTCCCGTATCACGGTTAATGTCATCCACTGAGTAAGCTTTTTTTAGCGCCTCTGCTATGGCAAATATCCTCCGAGGTG
This sequence comes from uncultured Candidatus Peribacteria bacterium, assembly GCA_964443095.1. Lineage (GTDB taxonomy): Bacteria > Patescibacteriota > Gracilibacteria > Peribacterales > Peribacteraceae > CAYUBO01. Next base: position 3,824 of record CAYUBO010000082.1, read on the forward strand.
TTGGTTTCACTACTTCCTCATCCAGATTCTCAAAAGAGAAAGGAGAGGGGAGCAGCCCTTGCGCTCCAATGTTCAGCATCCGCATAGCTTTCTGTAAAGCTTCTTCAAAGCTTCTGCCAAGAGCCATAACCTCACCAACGGATTTCATCTCACTTGTTACCTGATCTGAAACCATCCGGAATTTTTGAAGATCCCATCGTGGAACTTTAACTGCAATGTAGTCGAGGGATGGTTCAAAGTCTGCACAAGTAACCTGTGTGATTGCATTACTCAGTTCAGGCAACGAGTGTCCTAGTGCCAGCTTTGCTGCAATGAATGCGAGAGGATATCCAGTTGCTTTTGATGCCAGAGCGGAGCTCCGGCTCAGCCTAGCGTTAACTTCTATTACCCTGTACTGGCGTGACTTAGGCTCAAGTGCGTACTGGATGTTGCATTCTCCAACAATCTTTAAATGGCGGATAACCCTGAGTGCGATTGTACGCAGCATCTGGTAGTCCTCGTTATCCAGTGTCTGGCTTGGTGCAACAACGATTGATTCACCAGTATGGATTCCGAGCGGGTCTACATTCTCCATGTTACAGACAGTAATACAGTTATCATGGCTGTCTCGCACGACTTCATATTCAATTTCCTTCCATCCAGTCAGGTCTTCTTCGACCAGTACCTGTGGTGATTCCACAAATGCTACTTTGCATATTTCCTCAAGTTCTTCTTCGTTAGATGCACGTCCGCTTCCTTTCCCACCGAGAGCGAATGCGCCACGGATAATTACAGGGTAACCGATCTTCTCTGCTGCCATCTTAGCTTCATCAATACTCTCGCAGGGCGTAGAGAGTGGAACATCCACATCAATGGATCTGAGTTCTTGATTAAAGAGTGCACGGTCTTCTGTTTTGCGAATACTTTCAATTGATGTTCCAAGTACTTGAATATTGTGTTCGCCAAGCGTTCCATTATCCGAGAGCTCTACACCACAGTTAAGTGCTGTCTGACCCCCGAAGCTAAGAGCAATTGCAGATGGCTTCTCTTTTTCTATTATTCGCTTCACGAATGATGGGTTTACAGGGACAAAGTAGACGCAGTCTGCAAGGCCCCAACTTGTCTGGTTAGTCGCAATGTTCGGGTTAACAAGAACAACGCGCTTGCCTTCCTCTTTAAAAGCTTTAATTGCCTGACTACCGGAATAGTCAAATTCTCCCGCCTCTCCAATCTTCAATGCCCCGGATCCTAACAGGAGGATCGTATCCTCATTTATTTCGTCTTCGGAAAAACGAGACCCCTCACCCATTTGGGCATGAGAGGAGCCAACAGTTGGACGATGATCCATTTCTGGCAGACCTTACTGTAATTAGATGGTGAGGACAAGTCTGATTGCTAAGAAAGATCCCTAGGATCCCTAAGATCCCCTGCCTGCCGGCAGGCAGGCTAAGATCCCTAGGACTCCCTGCAGATTTCCACTACCATCTATCTATGACAATCAAGTTATTGATCTTACCTTTTATCGTCTGTAACTCTGCACTAGCTGCATCACTTGATTCTGCTGAATCAGATTTAAGGAACTTTAGGAATGATCTTGAGTACGAGAGAATCATTCTGGATCAATTAGATCAGGAAATAGATGTATCTGAAGAACCCGAGTTATTCCCGATTATTTCGGGGGAGAATGACAATCAAGCTGATCAGGGAGAGTACTTAACGATTACTGTTGGAGGATCTTCTGTGACACTTGAAGACGTTCCAATTGGAGAATGGTTTGCTCCTTTTGTTCGTGACACTGCTGAGAGGGAAGTGGTGTCCGGATATCGTGATGAGCAGGGTATGCTTTTGGGGAAGTTTGGACCCGCAGATCCTGTGACTGTTGAGCAGCTTGCGAAAATGTCAGTTGAATCTGCAGGTATAGATCCGTCTTCGTGCAATGGAGAACTTAAAAACGAATCAGCTCAGGGGAGTTGGTCTGAGCAGTATGTACTTTGTGCTGAGTCACTTGGGTGGGCGGTATTTAGCGACGGATCAGTGATTGTAAGAAGGTTGGCTTCGAGATCAGAAGTTGTAGTTACTGTTATGCAGGCGTACGGAGTTTCTTTGACTGGTGCTAAAGGAAATATCTTTTCAGACGTTAACTCTTCAGTTCAGTTTTCGTCCGCAATAGAAAAAGCAGCACATGATGGAATTATCTCAGGGTACAGTGACGAAAGGGGAGTGTTGACTGGAGAATTTAAGCCTTCTAATCCAGTGAATAGAGCAGAGACTGCTAAGATATTTTCGCTGTCGGATCAGATCTACGGAAATTAGAAATGATGTCTGTGGTGTTGTTTCATGTGGTGCTCGTGGCGCTTTGAGTTTATGTGAATTCCAATCAATTGCATTGTGAGCACTCCGGCAATAATCAATGATCCACCGAGGAAGTGGTACCACTCAATAGCTTCACCTAGGTAGAAGTAAGCAACGATTGCAGCTCCTATAATGCTGAGTGTACCGAATGAAGATACCTTCGTGATGGGAAGGTGCTCCACTGCTTCGTAGAAACAGAAGATGTACAGGAAGCGTGCAATAAATCCGAATCCGAGAATTGCAGGAATGATATCTATTGGTGCGGATTTAATCTCTTCAACGATT
>CAYUBO010000083.1:0-2940 GCA_964443095.1 uncultured Candidatus Peribacteria bacterium
GAGGCCTTGTGGGACGTTGTTTTCGAGTGGTCACTGCCATCATTCTTCGTAATGATTGCAGTGGTGGTTTCCTTCTTTGTCTTCCTTGTTATCAAGGACGAACGTGAATGGAGGGAATTACATGATCGCTGGAGATAGCGTGTCCGACACGGAGGTCGGTCCCGGCGTACGCTTGGACCGACTTTTTAAATTGTTTTTAATATTTCTCTTGTTGTTCCTTGTTCGTCCCACGGATGCGGACCATCTGCAAACATGCGGGATGGATAGCTCCCAAGTCCACAGAGGAGAACAGAGTCACCTTCTTTTGCGTCCTTCAGGATGAACTCCATCGCTTCACGGCGATCAATAATTTTGTGAGCGGAGCATTGAGATTGATCGACGCCGTTCCAGACATCTTCAATTACCTGAAGAGGATCTTCTGTGTATGGTTCATCATCCGTAATCACAACAACGTCAGCAAGTTCACTACAGAGCTTTCCGATAATCGGACGCTTCTCACGCATGCGATCACCACAGCTTCCGGTTAGCACTAGAATACGTTTATCATCACCAACAATCTCTCTTGTTGTTGTGAGAATCTTTTCAAATGCTTGGGGAGAGATAGCAAAGTCGATGAAGACTGAAAAGTTCTGTCCTTCATCAATAGCTTCCATGCGACTGGAAACACTTTTATAAGTTTTGAGTGAATCAACAGCTTTTTCAATCGGAACTCCAACGGACCGAGCGCAGGCAATTGCGCACATTGCGTTTTCTAGATTAAAACTTCCTGGAATATTCAGATTAAGATCGTACGCGCTACTCGTTTCGCTATCGTGAAGCTTCGCGGTGGTCTTATTGATTGTAGTTTCCGGTTGCGAGATCCAGAGTCCTTGCTCGAGTGATTTCTTTGAATACAAGATCGTATCTTTTGTTCTGATTCGATCATACATATCAAAGCTCTCATCATCAGCATTCAATACCTTCGTTCCTCGTTTTCCAACAAGGTGGAAGAGCTTTCCTTTGTCTTTTCGGTATCTCTCCATCGTTCCGTGATAATCAAGGAGTTCCATCGCAGTATTAGTGATCGCGCCGACTTTTGCCCATGTGTAGTTTGTTCTTCCCTGTACAAGACCATGTGATGAGTACTCGAGAACAGCGTGAGTACATCCGTTATCAACAAGCTTCCTAAGAAACTTCTGTATAACAAATGGGCTTGGGGAAGTCTTCTCGGTTTTATTCCACTCGGTGGAATCTTTAATCCTAAAGAAAGCAGTGGAGAGTGCTCCGACTGGAATACCAGCTTCATGAAGAATGTGAGCCGTCATTCCTACTGTCGTTGTCTTACCATCAGTTCCAGTAATTCCGATGACTGTAAGCTTCCTTGCGGGGAATCTGTATCTAAAAGCTGCAACGAATGCTTTAAAGAAGTGCCACCCGAGACGGATAGGATTTCTGTGGCCTAGGATTTTCTTTATCGTGCGGATCATGCTGCAAAAAAAGATCTTACCTCAGATATGTCTTTCTGCATCTGTTTTTTTAGATCTTCTGGAGAGGGGAAATCCATAACTTCTCTCATATGTGCTGTAACTGTGATCTCAAGATCATCAGGAGCATCCTCAATATCTTTATCAATAATGTGCACTTCGCATGCAACTGAGTCACCGAAAACAGGACGTGGTCCATAATAGAGAGCACCGATCATTTCACGATCATCAGAAAACCTTACCGTACATGCACTCACGCCTTCCAAAAGATCAGTTGGAACATCATCAAGATTCAAATTAATGGTTGGTGTGCCGAGTTGCCTTCCTCTGCCCGCTCCGGAGATTACTCGTGCAGTAAATGCGAGAGGTGAATCTAAGACTTTCATTCTTGGGATCCTTCCATGTAAGAACGGGCTTCATCTGCCATCTGCTTTGAAATTGTTTGAATCTGCTCCGTAAGATTCTTTAAGTCAGGAGCAAATTCCCGCCCCTTCGTTGCTAGATTCCAGGCATCACCTGAGTATTTAACAGTGTCTTCGTAACGCTTATCAGTTCCTGCTTCGAATGCGTTTACAAGTGCCCTGAATGCTTCAGTGACTTTTACTGCACCTTTCACAATTGGTTCATCCGGACGACTTGCGTGTGCACCACGTGCTGCGAGGAGACCACGTGCGGATGCGTATTTCGCTTCTGTAATATTTTCTTCATCCAGCATTGCGAGGAGTATTTGCATTTCTGTTTCAGCTTCACTGAGCAAGGCCTGCGTTCTGCGGTTCTGCTGGTACATCAAAAATCTAAACAGATATAGAGCAACATCACCGCGTGTTAGTTGTTTACTCGGATCCAACTTTGCCTCAGGACTAATCATTGTTACGGATGATGTCATTGCGTACCTCATGTAAGGGTAGTACCACTCTTCCGGATTGGTAACATCCTGTGCGAGAGGGAGTTTGATTTCACTGAACGAATTAGGGTCTATTCCATGAGCCAGCATCATTATCTTAAATAGCTCTACTTTGATTACGGTGTTCGTTGGCAGAAATTCAGTCTTCTTTGGAGGTCCGTCGATAACTCCTGCGAGCTTAGAAAGCTCAACATACGGATGGAACCATGAATCAGACGGGACATCTGTAAATGAAGAGTTTGCTTGCTTCGCTGTAGCGAGTTGTTCTTCTGTGAGAAGAGGTGCGACAAGCATCTTCACAGCTTCTGCTCGGTTTACAAGTTGCTCAGGTTTATACGTTCCATCCTCATATCCCTGAATAACTCCTGCTTCTTTCAAAAATTCCGCTGCAGTGTAGATAGGATGCCCTTCGGGAATATCAGAGAAGGACTGCTGAGCGAATGCCGGTAATGGCAAAAAAGCAGCAAAGAATCCGAGTAGGAGAACTGCTGCATTTGTTCTTAGAAAGCCAAATCGTAGCATTGGATGGCAGGGAACGAATTAGGACTGGATAGTAACAGAGGGGGCATCTCT
>CAYUBO010000083.1:2950-6432 GCA_964443095.1 uncultured Candidatus Peribacteria bacterium
ATTGCCAATGGGAGTCAAAATTCAGCCTATGTCAGGGAATAGACAAAATGTCTATAAAATGATATAATCATATGTTAAAAATGAACATATACAAACTTATCAAGATCGGCGTCGTTGCAATGTTTATCACACTATTCGGAGCTGTGGGCGGAGCACAGGCAGCACAAAGTACGACTTTCCAGTTGTTTGATGATTTCCAGCCTGCAACCGGAGACATAGCAGGATCGACAAGCTTCAGTCTTGATAATGCGCAGATGACATTTAATTCACTACCGATTGCAAGCACGAATTTTCAAATCGTTACGGCTCCTCCCGCAGCGGAGTCTTCCAGTTCAAGCGTGGAATCATCGTCAAGCTCTGATGCTGGAGGGGGAGGCGGTGGAGGAGGAAGGCGTGGACGTGGTGGAGGAGACGGTGACGGTGATGGCGATGGCGACGGAGAAGGAGATACAGGTGAGGATCAGCCTCCAAAAGTAATTGTAGATACAGAAGATCAAGAAGATCCTGAAACTCCTGATTATGATGAGATACGAGTTACAAGTCCTTTCGGAGGTTTATTGACAGCAAAGCCTGCAGCACCTCAGGAAAGATTACGTGGGGCCGCTCCAACAAAGAAGAGATCTCTACGTGAAATTGTGATAGAGCCAGATCCGGAGTTCACAATAGAAACAGTGAGACTGGCAGCTCCAATCCAACCGGTTAGTGAGTGGACACCAACTTCAATTGTAGGAGCTACATCAAGCATCTTCCTAATTATGCTCATCATGCTTCTAATCATTTACAAAGCCGGGAAGCGTGCAGCATTCGCAATTGGATTTGATATGTCTTCTAAGAAATAAATGAAAAAGATTCATTCTATATTCGGCGTTCATCTGATAACTCTGGCTGCAGTCGCAATGTTCTGGGCAGTACCGGTTGTGCTGGCAGAAACAACAACTCCGTTAAAGATTGTTTATAACGGGCATCTTCTGGATAGCGCAGGAGATGCGTACACATCACAAGTAAATGTTCGTTTCAGCTGGTGGACAAGCGCAGATTACGATTCAAGTGATACTACCGCAACCGGCGCAATCAATACTTCAGCAAGCAATTACGCAAGTTGGAACGAAGTGCACACAGTAACGCCAAACAGTAACGGATACTTCAGTCTGGAAATGGGAAGCGGTACAGCGTTGCCGGATCTTTCATCCTATTCAACTAGCGACCTAATCAGCTTACATCTTCAGATAGAAGTAAAGGCAGCAAGTGCTGCAAATACAGACTATGAGATGCTTGATAGAGATTCTTCCAATGCAGCAGTTGATAGAGCTCCACTTCTTTCTGTGCCGTTCGCACTTAACGCAAATTTGCTGGATAAACGTGCAGTCGGAACAGCAAGCGGATCAATTCCTCTTTTGGAAACCGGTGGGATGCTCAATGTCGCTCGTGTGCCCGGTGGCACTAACAGAAATTTCTTTACAATTGATTCAGATGGAGACGGATCTACAATTACTTTGAAGTTTGGAGAAAGCCTCGGAAAGACAATTACATGGGATAACGACAACACATGGTTCAACTTCAATGATGATGTTCGTATTCAGGGGAATCTTACTGTGACAGGACTCATCAATGGTGTAGATATCACGTCACTTTCGAGTGATAATGATTCTCATTTAAAAGCTTCAAGTGGAGGGGGACTCAATATGACTCTTGCAGCAGGGGACTATCGTCTTCGTGGAACAGTCACTCAGTTTGCAGGAACAAGCAGTATCGCTATGACTGATAATTCGACAAACTATCTTTTCTTCACTTCAACAGGGCTCATTGTTGCAGGAGGAGGATTCCCAACGGACAAGGCATATATTCCAGTTGCTGAGGTTGTAGCTGCAGGAGGAGCAGTTACGAACATTTCTGATCGTCGGGTCTTTAATAGTGATGACAGGGAATCTACGAGGGAGATAGTTTTTCATCCTGAGTATGCAGGAGCTGCATATGAACCAGATGGAACAAGTAATATCGGTCAATTGTATGTCTCATATTCAGGAGCAAATTTAACTAATTACTACGTCTGGAAGAGCACCCAGAGCAGCCTTAATGACTACGATATTGTAGTAAAGACTCGCCTATCCTCACATTTTGTCAGGTGGGCGACCGAATCCCCCGTAGTTGTGGAATATAAGTCAGATTCTGCCGATTCAGCCGATAATAAACTTGATATCACATTTTACGACACGAGTGGCACGCAGGTGACTCTTTCAGGATCAACAACAAGTCTTGCAAGCACAAGCTGGGGTACGACAAATATAGAATTTGGCGGGAATCCTACTTGGACTGCAGGACAGGACGTTGTAATGGTTCTGAAGCTATCGTCAAAAGATAATAATAAAATGAATACAGGATACGTCAAATTTAAGTATGTAGTGGTTCCATCGGAGTAGAAACCATCGAGTTTAGCTCTGCAGTTAGCTGAATTTGACAGACATAATTATATTTTATGTCAATACTATTAGACTGCTCAGGAAGTGTTAGTTTGGTATAATAAGAAACAACAACAAACAAACTTTACATGCTTTCTACGTTCAATCGTAGGCCACAAAAAAATCTGAAGCGTCGCATTGCAAGCATTGCGATTGGTGTGATGATTCTTGGGAGTGTACCGGTTGAAGCGTATGCAATCTCGGACTTTGCTAAGCTACTTGTGAACACGGAGGCGTTCCACACGATTGAAGAGGATGGAACCACATCAATTGAGATGCGTTTTGGTGGAACAATTAACGAAAAGATCTTCTATGATGTTACTAATACAAGGTTTCAGGTTTCACGTCCTTTGAGAGTAGAAGGTGATATCACCGCTACAGGAGCGTTATCCGTTTGGGGAAATATGTCCGGTGGATCATTAAGAGTAGATAACAACGCAGATATTTGGGGAACCCTTGGTGTTAGCGGGAGTACGGTAGTAAGAGGATCCATCTCAGGTGCTTCACTTAATATTAGTGGTGATGCTACAGCAAGTGGAACATTGTCTGTTGAAGGAGCTGCTACGATTGGTGGCGCAGCTACTTTCGGATCAACAGTAACTCTGAACGGTGTCACTTACACATTCCCGGGTGCTGACGGAAGTGCGAGTGACTTCCTGCAAACAGCGGGGAACGGAACCCTTTCGTGGGCCACACTTCTTGGAATTGAAGACCTGGCTGACCCAAATGCTGACCGGATAATTTTCTGGGATGATTCTGCTGGTGCAGCCAAGTTCCTGACAGCAGGGTCAAACCTTACGATTACTGATACAACAATCAGCGCAACTGACACGAACACAACCTACACGGCAGGGAATGGTCTAACGCTTTCATCCACAACGTTCGAGCTGGGTGGAACGTTGGATCAGGCAACCACAGTTACACAGGCTGGTTACGACATGATCTTCGATATGACTACAACAGGAGTATTTGAGGTTCGTGACAATGGATCAACATTCATTTTTGCTGATGACACAGGAGTACTCG
>CAYUBO010000084.1:0-6395 GCA_964443095.1 uncultured Candidatus Peribacteria bacterium
TGCGAGCAGAAGCAATCGATAATGAAGGTGGAATCAAATACGTTCAGTTCTTTCTTGATGAAACACTTCTCACAACAAAGCCGAAGGACCCTTACAAGCTAAAGTACAAAATAGATCTTGATCCGGGGACGTACACACTACGTACTGAGGCTAGAGATCTCGCGGGCAATACGGCGGTGGACGAGATTGTGCTGACGGTGGAGGAGGTTATTGGGGAATAGAAAAAGGATCCCGAAGATCCCAAGGAGTTTTTTATAATTGGGCTGCTACCTCCTCACTTACATCCGCATTTGTAAATACCTCAGACACGTCTTCATCCTCTTCAATTGTTTCTACGAATGTCATAAGGCTCTGCGCAGTTGCTACGTCTGAAATTGGGGAAGTTTGTTTTGGTACGTACTTGAGTCCAGCCTCCTCTATCTCTATACCATTCTCTTTTAAGACATCACGCGCATTGTTCCAGCTTGTCATACCAGTTGTAATACTGATTATGTCTCCGTTCTTATCAATATCTTCTGCTCCTGCATCAATCAATGCTAACTCGGTTTCATCACTTAAATCACCCTTCCCTATAACCACACCTTTCTTCTCAAAGAGATACATAACAGATCCACTTTCTGCCCATCGACCTCCGCGTTTCTCAATTGCAGGTCTTACATTATTAATCGTTCTGTTCTTATTATCTGTAAGGCACTCAATGATTATTGCAGAACCACCGGGACCATATGCCTCGTAGATCACTTCAACAGTTTGATTGCCCTTTAGTTCACCCGATCCCTTTTTAATAGCACGATCAATGTTTGCGTTTGGAACGTTCTCAGCCTTTGCGTTATCAATGGCTCCTTTCAGTGCTGCGTTCATCGCAGGATCACCACTACCCCCCTCGCGCGCAGCAATCTCAATAAGTTTCGCGTGTCGAGTGAAGATCTTTCCACGCTTCGCGTCGGTAGCTGCTTTCTTGTGCTTAATACTGGCCCATTTACTGTGTCCGGACATGTTGGGGAATTGGAATTAGGAATTGGGGAATAGGATATCACAATCATTCTGATTCCTATTCATAAACAAGCTTCAAATACTCTTCATCACAATAGATCTTCTCTGGCCTATCGGGGGAGTAACTGGTCCACACATCTTTTCCACATCCACTACATTTCCGTTGCCACAGCTGCCTCGGGTTACGTTTTTCTGTGCGGTCTTTGTGCCTTTCATCCGGAGATTTCTTCGGGAGAGGAATCTTCTGCTCTCTGTAAAATTTAAATTCCTGATCAATCACCTTAAATGCTTTTCCTGAACCACTACAAATGATCGGAGTTTTCGTGATTGCATCAGTCGCGTCATCAATCGAGTTTGGCACGTCACTTATTGCTCCTTGCGGGCTCACCATCTCTTCTTTATCTGCCCACTTGAGACCTTTAGATGAAATCTCCGCCTTTGTGAGAGGCATATATTCCTGTGCGACCGTTTCGTTGTACCCGTGTGGGCTTAAACTTGCTGGGAAGAACTCTCCCCACTCACCGGTTTCTTTCATATGTTCAATAATCTTTGGAACTATCACTTCATAATCTTCTTTGTTGTATTGCTTATTTAAAATGCAGTACTCCTTGTGGTTTAAGCCGATGCATCCAAACAGATCATGTGAGTTATCCGTATGATCACAGTAGAAAACTGTGCTGCAGTAGTGCGATGCCATGTTGAATGCACTGTAACGCATGTTTAAAGTACTGATCAATTCGTACGCGAGCTCCGGTTTGTAGAGAGAGTAGTTAAGATCCTGACAATCTTTCGCATCAAGGACGTCGTAAAGGTATGTACAGTCTTCACAGTTGGTTGCGTTGAAGGCCCAGAAGCAGTTTTTGCTGTTCTTTATGTTATTTCCTGTGCAGTTTTCACAGTTACTCAGGTACATATCCCGATACACTCCTTTATCAATCCTCATTTTTTTCCAAACTTCTTCAACAGCTTTGAGGCCTGAGAATGTATTTAGTTTTAGCTCATCAATTTTCTTGAAGTACTCCTCTCTGGTGTGTTGCTCATTTAAAATGCAGAACTCTTTGTTGCGTAAGTTGATGCAGAGGCAGCAGTTCTTACATCCTTTAAGATCATAACTAAAAAAGCAGTCACTGCAGTCCTCCAGATACATCGAATTTCTGCATGCGTATGAATTGTGAACGTGAATACACTCATGGCAGAGCGTGCTGTGGTAAGCGAACGTACAATCAACACAGTTCGTCGAATACTTAGTAAACAAATTGTAATAACAGTCCTCATTGCTTTCTCCTGCGATGTCCAGATAGCAATTTTTGTCATCACCGCAGTAGTTGCAGTACTGGCTGTTCTCGCAATTCACAAGATCCATGTTTCTGCGTGGCACTTTCATCATCAGTTCATTCCACTGATCAAAAAACGGACGGGAGAAATCAAACTCCTGACCGAAACTCAGAGGATCCCACTTATCACTCCACCAATCATCCGTGTGGTACACGGGAAAAGGAGTCCCATCCGGATATAGTGCAATGATAGGCTTCCCGGTCAGGCTGCATTTTCGATGATAGAAACTTCGGTCATTTCTCCATGTCATTCTTCGACGTACGCGTTCCTGTGGAGAAAGAGTTGGAGCAGGAAGCATAGATTTCTTTTCGTCAAAAATAGGGGAGATACCCTCGAGGCGTTTTATTTCAATATCCGTAATCTCGAATGGCTGACCACTGACTGTGCAGGTTTGCTGCATTGCTGTACGATAGCATGTGTTGTTGTTCTATACCTAAAACAGCTTTCAGCTTTCAGCTTTTAGGTAGCTTGAGCCTTTTTATCATTGTGATAAGCATTTTTTGGACCTCTGTTAGCAATCCGTTTGCAGGGTATAGATCAATATCAGGATAGGTTCTGCTTATGATAATTAATTGGGTTTCTAGTTCTGCTGCAGACCCATCTGCGATTCCAAGAAAGCGAATAAATTCTTTCTTAGTACCCCTCTTCTTACCTTCGGCAATGTTAGAAGAAATCGAAACAGATGATCTTTGTATTTGTGAACAGAGACCATAAATTTCTTTCTTTGGAAGCTGTGCACTTACACTATAAATCTCTTGCGCAAGATCAATGCTTTTCTGCCAAACAATGAGTTCTTTAAATGATTTAACAAACATGCATACATGATATTCATTGATTGTTTTCTGGTGAGATCATTTGATTCATGATTATAAAGTTATTGTATTATTTGGCTTAAACATAAGAAAAAATAGGTTCTTACACTATGAAGAACACCATTTCCTGAAAGCTAAAAGCTAGAAGCTAATAGCTCGAAGAGCTATTTGCGGTATGCGATCATTCCCATAAATCTTGCTCTCTCAGTCGCTTTCTTAAGCATCTTCTGGTGCTTGAGGCATACTCCTGTGTAGTAGCGCTGGCGGATGTTCCCGAAGTAATCGAGATACGGCTTTATAATCGGGTAGTCCTTGTAGTCGATGTAGACGGTCTCCTTCTTACAGAAGGGACATTTTTTCTGTCTTGGGTCGCCGCGGTTTTCTTGTTGCCTCTTTTTAGCCATAGTTAGAGATCAATATCGTCGGAAATAAGCTTTTCGATTTCTTCTTCGAGTTCTGCCTCGTCAGCTTTCTTTGCTGCAACTATCACATCTTCTTTCTTCTCTTCCTTCTTAGTTTCCTCTGCCCTTCGCGCCTGCCTCTTTGCCTTATCCGCTACTTTCTTCTTGAGGACTTCTTCTTTCTTGCGTTTTCGCTCATCCTCCACTGTCTCACGCTCCTTGAGCCAAGTCTCATAGCTTTCTGAGTACTTGGTTATCTCGTAGTTCTTTGGAGGAATCACCATCATGTGGCGGAGAACTTCGGGGATAATTCTCATTTGCTCGTCAATCTCTTTTAGATTATTTGGATCAAGTTCGTAGTAGTAAACTATGTAGTTTCCTTCATCGTATCCTTTAATCCTATAAGCAAGACCACGGCGTCCCCACACATCCTTGGCGACCTGCTTTCCGCCATGCTCCTCAATCAATCCTTCAACTGCCTTTTGAATTTCCTGCTCTTCCTTCTGGTTGAGAGGAAATGGAATAAGAACGCAGATCTCGTAGACCTTCGTTTCAATATCAATTTCGGTGGTGTCAGATGCAGTAGTAGACATAACGACTCGTGGTTAGAATCCGTCCGATTCGATCGGAAGGAGAATCGCGGGCGAGACTCTACGTGGCGTAAGTACGCCTCGTCAAGCAGATCAAGGGAAATTATGCAGATACATAACCATGATTTGCTTCAAACAGGTCATGCGCATCGTCCCAAACTTCGACCATATCGGTATCAATTTGAGGAAAGACGGATAATCCTTCTGTTCCAAACTCATCATCTATTGCATGCTCTCCGGGCAGAGCATCATCAGCTGAATCGAGCACTGCAACGAGGTCGCCTCCTTGAAGATCGTATTGGGATTCCCATTCGTCTGTTGTCCATTTTTCTGATGGATCCATATGATTTAATAGGAAAAATATTGGAAGTGATCCTACTCCTCTTGTTATTGCCGTCAACAGTGGTTTTTGTGTATGAGCAGGGAAGAAAGGGTTGCAATTACCTGAAAAAATGATGGTATCCGGTGTTATTGGATTGGTGGTGTGGAGTATATTTGCAGATAGCATGTCAGGCTTTGCTTGGCACCAAGCGCTGCCTTGTGCAGCATCTCCGTTTCCCATTTTTCTTTGGAAAGCCCTTACGGGCGAAGGAGTACTGCCATGCGTGGCACGAATGGTCTGGATGTTGATGGCGGTTGTGTGGTCCAAGAAGATGGCCTGCTCTCCAAGTTGCTCGGCGCCCTGAAGAACTGCGCCGTCGTGATCGGCCAAAGAAGTTGGAGCCGAGGAAGCAAGAAGCAGGTCGCCAAGAACTGGACCAGCCGCCACGGGCAATAGCTGCTCGAGAAGGCGTCTCCGGACGTCGTGACAACCAGATCGGAGCAGCCGCGGGACACACTCCCGCGGCTGCCTCCTCTAAAATATGGCTAGGGTTTTTGGTCCTAGAATTGCATCCATATTGCATTTTGTACTGATTTGTAGTGGGCATTGTAAAAAAAGTATATTTTTGCTATAATATAGCTAACATACTCCAAACAAACATGGTAGAACGCCCAGGCCAAAGTGCCTCTGAATACAGTGAATCTTCGAAAAAGAAGGCTGAATTAGCGACATCCGTAAGAGACCTCTACGAAAAAGCAGGGGATCTTGAAGAAGGTGAAGAGCGCAAGTTTCAGCTTATTGAATCTGATGGTACACGTATAGATACAGTTGTTCGGAGATATGGAGGGGGAATTATGGTTGAATTCAAAACTAAGAAAAAAAGAAACAAAGCAAAAGCTCTCCCGCCAGGTCCAATGGATCTACCAGAGGTAGAACCAAGGGAAGTACCTAAGAGGCCTAATGCTATGGAGCCAGGGCCAATGGATCTTCCAGAGGTAGAACCATACGAGGAAGAGCAATCAACATCAGTGGGGCCCTACATGGAATTTCCATTTGATATACCAGAACAAGAACCAGGAGATGAAGAATGGGGGTCGCTTGAGAAATGGCACCCGTTTTGGAAAAAAGCTAAGTCGATTATTGAGAAGATGAAGGAGCATGCAAAGCAAGCTGACAGTTCTCCCGGTTCTCTGGTTAAGGAGGGGCCCTTTAAAGCCCTCTTAGATGAGCTGGATGCACTAGTAGAGCAAGTTCGTATCAAGGGGGATAAGAATAGAGTGTATCAATGGATTGAAAAGAATTCTGAAATTGTTACGAAGGAAGGCAAGAAATGTGAATTGCGATGCGTAGGTCCCTTTGGATTATTTCTGTATGATGTTGATGGATGGGCAATGAAAGAGGTCGAGATGAAACGCAGGCAAGGATACAAGAATTTCCTGATACCAGGAGAGGAACCGAATTAAGAAGAATTATGGAAGAGAGTATATGAGTAGTATGTTCAAGGAATTCTGGTTCATAAGACTCGCGTCCTCGGCTGCCTCCATCAAAATATGGTCAGGGTTTTTGGTATCTCTCGACTCCCCTTCGACTCCGCTCAGGACAGGCGCTCGAGATGACGGGGTGTGATATCATGATCTGCTATGAAAGAATATTTTGTGTACATTCTTCAATGCAGTGATGGCAGTTATTACACTGGTGTAACCAATAATATTGAGGAGAGATTCTTCCAGCATCAGTCTGGTATGGATCAATCTTGCTATACCTTCAAGAGGAGACCATTGAAGTTAGTTCATGTTGCAACTTTTCAGACTGCAATGGAGGCAATTGAACGTGAGAAACAAATCAAAAGATGGGGTAAGAAAAAGAAAGAGGCATTAATTGCAAAGGATTATGAGAAGTTACCAGAGTTATCTGAATGTCAGAATGAAACACATTGTAAATA
>CAYUBO010000085.1:0-6366 GCA_964443095.1 uncultured Candidatus Peribacteria bacterium
AGCTGGCACTCCAAAGAACATCCGATAAAAATCGTTTCCTCTTTTTCAGCTCGTTGCTTCTCAATCCAGAAATCATATCCGCCGTTTCCTCTTCCTAGTCGATCTCCGTTTCTATCAAACGCACGCCCCGGAACAAGAACATGAGTTAAAGAAGCGTAATCAGGCTGAGCAGTATCACCTGACGGTTCAGGAATATCAAAAGCACCTGGAATTAATTTAGATAAATCATCAACTTTATGCATTGTTAAAACGCCATTATCAAATCGTGGGAGATAAAGATCATCATCACGATTAATTATCATCTCAAGCATAGTTTTAATGTCTGCCTCTGTATCGAGAGGGAAGTAAGCTGCAACCGTGCTCCCTTCAGGTATCAGTTCAAGGAGTTTTTCGCAGAGGGCTGCGCTTTCTTCTGTACGAGCTTTCTCACTCATTTCAGAGATACGTACCTTGATCTCACGTCGGAGTTCCTTCTTTTGATCAGGAATATTCATGCTTGTAGGGTACAGGATTTCCTAAAAAATCTCTGCAGCAGCATCAGCCAAATTCACGGTGTCCTCATCTACCTGTGTGTCTGCCTGCTCATCCTGCAGTATGCATTCGAGTTTCAGTTGCCTCTTGAATATCTTTTTCATTATTTCTTCCACTGCTCTGCTTGCCTCAGTATCTGCAACTTTGTCTTTATGAAAAGATGAAGAGAATGAAATTGTAACCTTCTTTTCATCCACAGCATGAACTTTTCCGTTCTTAAGTGACATTTTCACAGATGGAGGAGACATCTGTTTTAAGATTTCAGGCCAGCTATCCTGCAAAGATTCGAGTGTAACTTCCTTCGCTTCTACTTCTGCAACTTGTTCTTCTTTCGGCTTCTCAATTACTTCAGGCTCTTTCTCGTCTTCTGGCTCTTCTGCATCCTCTGCATCCTCTGGCTCTTTCTCTTTGGAATCCTTGGATTCTTTGGTTTCCTTGGTTGCCTTCTCGGATTTCTTTTCTTTCTTCGGCGGAGGATCGGCATCTTCATCACAGAGAGACAGGAGGGCAGTCTCAATCACAAGTCCAGGGACAGGAGCGACGCGGATGTCACGGATTGCCTGCAGAAGAACGTCAAGCATGTGAACAATTTCTGATGATGATTTTCCGCCCTCAATAATTTCGTGCAGAGTCTCGCGCACAATGCTCAGCAGTTGTCTCATAAATACATCAAGTGGCACACCTGCTTCCTCCACTTTTCTGATGGTTTCGATGATCGTACCGGTGTCGTTTTCTTCGAGTGCGGTGAAAATTGAATCGATATATTCCTGTCCAGTTGCACCTATTCGTTGCTGCACATCCAGCGTGGATACTTTCTCCAGAGAGCGCATCTGGTCAAGGAGAGAAATAGCATCTCTTAGCCCTCCGTCGACATGATGGGAAATCAGTCTGAGAGCATCACGTTCAATATTGATGTGTTCCTGATCTGCAATAAGCTGCAGGCGTCGGATAATATCCTCTTCTGGAATTCTACGGAATGGAAAGCACTGGCAACGTGACTGTATTGTTGCTGGGACTTTGTTTATTTCCGTTGTAGCTAGAATGAAGTACGTGTAAGAAGGTGGTTCTTCGAGAGTTTTTAGAAGAGCGTTGAACGCCTCTTTAGTAAGCATGTGTACCTCATCAATGATGTACACTTTTGCATTTGCTACAACAGGAGAGAATTGTATCTTTTCAAGAAGGTCGCGAATGTCATCAATCCCGCGGTTGCTTGCAGCATCAATTTCCAAAAGATCTACGATGTTTCCTTCTTCAATCCCTTGGATCATAATTATCTTCGCAAGGATTCTTGCCACAGATGTCTTTCCTGTACCTCTGCTGCCAGCAAAAAGATACGCATGAGTGAGTTTGTCCTGCTCTGCGGCCTGTTCCAGCGTAGTCACAACAGCGTCCTGACCAACAACATCAGCGAAGCTCTGAGGTCGATATTTGCGATATAGTGACATGAGAAGATGATACTTAAAGGAAAGGCAGCTTACCATCATTCAGTGGGCTTGTCTCTCTTCGTATGGTCTGTATGCTAGGGAAACTATGAAACGCTCCATAATCCTCATTTCTCTATCTACATTAGCTCTTGTCGCATGCACAAATGGAATGAACAGCGAGTCCAGCCGCGTACCTAAAGGCAATCCGAATGCAGCAGTAAAAGTAATGGAATTTGCTGATTTTGAGTGCCCTGCGTGTGCAACTGCTCACTTCCAGATTGGGGCAGTTATTACAAAGAAATATGGAAATCAGATTCGTTATGACTTCATGCATTTCCCTCTTAGATCAATCCATCGTTATGCATTGGATATAGCTGAGATGAGCGAATGTGCCGCAGACCAGGGGAAGTTCTGGGAGTATACAGACATTGCATTTGCGAAAAAAAGTGAAGCAAGCTTCGATGCAATTCTCGACTGGGCAGATGAGATTGGTTTAGATGTAGATACAGCGGAAAAATGTTGGAAATCTCACTCAAAGAGAAAAACAGTTTTAGCTGATTACAAAGAGGGGCGTAGTTTGGATGTTCAAGGAACGCCGACATTCTTCGTGAACGGGAAGCAGGTCCAGGTTGGAGTGGACACTATCAGCGAAGCAATTGATGCAGCGCTTAAGGATGCGGTAATGAGGCTCTGATGATTTACTTAGCAAGCTGAGCGAATCCATAAATCCGTTCCAGGTTCTGGTCCCATATTACTACTGTACGGATTAGTTCCGAGTTTTCAATTGATGGCACAGGGATCGTGTTAGTTCCAAAAGGATTATTAAGTGGTCCAAGATCAATAGCTGTATCGTCTGGGAAATTGATATCACGAGGATCAACAGCAGTTGTCAGATAAACGTGTAGTTCTTCACCTGGATCTACCTCGAATGTAGGACCAGTGTAGAAAGTGTTATCAACATACAAACCTTCTCCCTGAGTGAATTCTTCTATCCCAATAAATACTCCTCTTATACCTTCTCTTTGTTTTGTCCTAGCCTTACGTGCTAACTCAAGCCAACTACGTCGTGTCTCATCTACGATCTTTTTCTTTGCTTCAATTTCGAGTATCGGACTTTTATCAATCTCAAGCTCTACCATTCGGTCGACAAGCATTTCTGCATACTGTTCAGCAAAGAGGGGATTCTTCATCCTATCTTCGAGTGTAGATTGTGATGAAGAGCTGCCGGAGCATGCAGTAAGAAGTAAAGTTCCTGACAAGAGAAAAATTGCTTTCTTCATGGTACAAAAGGGAATTAATTGATAGTGGAGATTTTACAGCAAAATAAGATCAAACAACCTATTAATTTAAAGAAATCGGTGGCCCGTGCAGAGTGAAAGCAAATCCGTGTTTCTTGAGTGTACGCATTCCTTTCTTGAATACCGGATTGTGCTGGAAAACCATTTCGTATTGTTGAGCCATTGTTATGTCATCTGGGATTAGTGTCGTCCAGTAATCGAACGCGTGCCCCTGCCATGCTTGCATCTTATTTAGAAGCTCATCTCTGCAACTGTCGTTGTAGTGGATAACCGTTGGAGCCCAATCCCCATCGTAGTTACGCATAGCAGCCCGACGATCTGAGCTATCAACACTTCTCAAATCTATATTTTCCAATCCCTTTCTCTTGTGTCCTTCCTGCAATACAACCTCTGTATCGTGCTTAGCATTCTGTCGCATTATCTCTTCTTTACGTTCAGTCAGGTATCCGTGCCTCTGGCACCAGATACGGTTATAAGTAAGTGAACGAAGTGAATCCAGACATCCCTGACCTCGCATGATGGCACTGAGGTATAGCTTCTGCATTGATGTTGGAAGCATTGCAAGAGACGATCGCATAGATTCAAGCGCTTCATTAACTTCTCTCCCCGGTTGCTCTTTTTTCTCTTCGTCTTTTCGGAAGTTCTTTAAGTAGCGCTTCATCGAACGGATCTCATAAATATCTTCTCCTTCTGCTTTTTTCTCTGCTTCTTCAATCAATTCTTCTGCAGTTTCCCAGTCTTGGCTTGCGAGATTGAATCTGATTTTCCTTTTTAGATTCTCCATTTCGGGATCTTTGCTCACGTTTGTTTTTTCAATATGCAGTTGCCTTTCTGCCTCCTCAACATAACTCTCTTTCTGTTGGTAACTTAGTTTGAGGAACTGCTCGTCGGTTAATCTCCTGAATCCCTGTGGCACCTTTGACTTGTCCATCTCACGTTCAGTTCGTTCGTATCTGTATCGAACTTTAGTCCAGTTTGCTATGTAAAACTTATCTAACCTTTCATCAATGAACTTCTCAATTTCTTCAGGGGTGTGACTTCCTCCGAATATCCTTTCGAGCCACACACCAATTTTGTCTTTGCTCATCACCTTTGCAGCAACTGCTGATTCGAGAAGTGTTGTTGCTTGTTCATATAATGAACTCATCCTGTTCTCTTTTGATATTACTGCGGCATTCACCTGAGCATTGAGATCTTTGCGCTTATCAAAGTGAAGTTTGAGGAACTTACCCTGATCTAAAAAGTCCTTAATGTTAGGAACTTCCTTCTTTGTTATTGATTTAACTACTTTGCTCTTCATTAACTCATCACGTTTCTCGCATTCTGCTTTCCAACTCGAGAAGTAAGATGGCATCTGGTAAAGAACAAAGTATTCCTTGGCTTTGTATCCTGTGCTTGGATCTTTAAAGCGCTTGATCCATTTTTTGCGTGAGCCTTCGGATATGTATTTTTTCTCAGATGCTGTTGCGAGCATTTCATGTAATTTCAGATTTAGCTGTCTTGCGGAGATTCGTTGTTGCTCAGCAAGTCCTGTCATGTACTTCTCCCATCCTGCTATTTCCTGTTCGTCTAGATTCATCATTGTCAGTCCCTTCATCAACTCATCCTTTTCCTGTTCAGAAGAAACTCCCAATTGGTAGTACGTTTCTCCGATGAAATCTGTGAAGTAATTGCGGACTGTATCTCGTCTGGTAGTTAGCTCATAGGGGGCCGCTCTGTGATCTTCTATTGTGGTATTTGTCACAATATCAGCCTTCAAATTGCCCAAGCTGGGCTCTGTAAGCTGGGCCTCCGGATCGTCTATATATACGCTATCTGGCATCAAATGCATTGTACCTCCGGAGACCTTTTAAGGGGTAATTTTCTGTGGGGTTTTTTGTGGTATGTGCTACGCTTTCATTCGTATGATTCTCTCAGATAAGGACATTAAATTGGCAATTGAGTCAGGTCAGGTAAAGATCGAGAGCAGCTGCTCAGATCACGATCAGTACATCCATGCGAGCTCAATGGACCTTCGACTCGGGAGCACTTTTAGGATCTACGAGCACAGCAAGTTTGCAGTATTAGACCCAAAAAATCCTGAGAGTTTTCATGAGAATATGAGAACAATTGAAGTCACAGAAGGGGAGCCGTTCATTGTCCAACCGGGAGAGTTTATTCTTGGTGCAACAGAAGAAAGTATCACAGTTCCGGATGATCTGGTTGTGCGTGTGGAAGGCAGAAGTTCACTCGGTCGCTTGGGAATCATCGTCCATTCAACAGCAGGATTTGTGGACCCAGGATTTTCCGGAACCATCACATTAGAAATCAGCAACATCAATCGCCTGCCGGTTGCTCTGTACCCCGGCATGCGCGTTTGCCAGCTTGCATTTGAGAAGATGACAAGTCCGGCAGAGACTCCTTATTACAATAAGCCGCATAGCAAGTATCAGGGGCAGAAGCTTCCGGAGGGGAGCAAGCTCGCCGCAGATCCGGAGTTTATGAGCTTGTAGCTTATGGATCAAAGCTTGTAGGATATTCCAGCTTTGGACGATTAGCTCAGCTGGTTAGAGCGTACGGTTCACATCCGTAAGGTCACTGGTTCGAATCCAGTATCGTCCACCATTCGATTCGCCTTTCTTGTTTAATTGTAGCGGGTTACAGCTTATGGGTTCGACCTCTTAGACCCTTGACTTTTTTGCGTGGAAATGGTAATAAAATGGCTTACCAGTGCGTAAATCATGCCTTTAGATCGTCAAGATGAGGCTAGTCAGGAACCTCTAGAAAAAGAGGTCCATCAACCGGATGAAGTTGATAAGGCGAAGGGAAGAGTTCGCAGTGCAGCTGCTGAATTCAGAAGACTATTTGAGAGTGTATTTCCTCCGGAACCATCGAAAGATGGTAAGGGTGAGATCAATGTGTATGGAGTTAATCTCATCATTAGCTCAGTAATATCCGGAACTGCTGCTCTTTTTTGTTTGACGGAAGTGCTTGGGGGAAATATGGAAGATTGCAGGAGAGAACTTGAGAGAGCGATGCTTCTCTTCGGTCCCTATTTCACAGCAGTTATACCTCCGTTTATTGCAAATGCAGTTCAAAAAGTAAGAAGACTTCCGGCTTACGTCCAAGGCTTA
>CAYUBO010000086.1:0-6294 GCA_964443095.1 uncultured Candidatus Peribacteria bacterium
AATGCTTTTGCCACCTTCACAAGGCGCATAATTATACTTAGAAAAGAAAATGACCGTTTCTAGTCTAAATGCGAAATCCTCCCAGTACAAGCAAGCATTGCATCAATTTTGTTAATTCCCGCTTGGCTGCTGAAGCCAGTCCGGAAGGTCTGAGGAGCCCTGTGGCTGCTGAGGCTGCTGTGGCAGGTCTGGCTTCGGCTGAGCAGGAGGAATGGTTTCCTGTGGCTGAGCAGGTACTGGCTGAACGGGTTCCGGTTGCTGAACCGGAGGTGGCTGTTGTACCGGTGGCGGCGGTGGAACAACTGGTTGCGAAGGTGATGATGGAGGTTGCGGAGCAGGCTGTGGTTGCTGTGTGAGCCCTGAGACAACATCAGTTGCAGGCTGCATTTGATCTGAACTCTCACCTCCGAGTTCCTGCACAACATCGACTGCCGGCTGTATGGGCTGAGAAGCAATTGGAGTAGGTTCAACTTTTGGTTGTGGATCAGGAAGCTGAGCGGCCTGCTGAACATCAACTGCAGTTTGCTGCTGACTTTCTGATGCTTGCTTAACGATGCCTTCTTTAAGTTTTGAAATACAGTCGAGGACCTGTAGCTGGAAGTTTTCAAACTGCGGGACACGGAATCCGGCTGCTCGCGGATGACCTCCTCCTCCAAAGGCTTCAGCTGCTAGTTTGCTTGCATCTACAGCATCACTGCTGCGCATACTCGCCTTTAGTCCTCCCTCTTCAAGCTCAGTAAACAGAACGTGAACATCTGCATCCGGTATTGTTGAAATCAATTCATCCAGAATTCCGTGTGTTTCTTTACTTGTTGCCTGCATCTCAGCAAGGTCTTCTTTGCTTATTGTTGACCAGACAATTCCTGCATTAGGATCAATTTGAATTCCATTAAGTGCACGGCCCCAGATCTTGAGCGTGGAAAGAGGCTTCGTTTTATAAATGTGCTGGATAATCTCCTGCTGACGCGCCCCCTTCTCCAGAAGCTCCGCAGCAATTTCCAAGCTACGAGGTGTTGTGTTCGGATTCTGAAAGCTCCTTGTATCCGTTATCAATCCTGTAAGAAGAAGTGTTGAAACATCCGGTGTCACCTTCTCGCGTAGAATTGGATCGTGCATGAACCATTGATACAAAACCTCAGTCGCACTTGCTGCAGAAGTATCAATCATGTGCATCTGTCCAAAGTGTGTGTTGCTTATGTGATGGTCGACATTAAGAAT
Source organism: uncultured Candidatus Peribacteria bacterium (assembly GCA_964443095.1). Classification (GTDB taxonomy): domain Bacteria; phylum Patescibacteriota; class Gracilibacteria; order Peribacterales; family Peribacteraceae; genus CAYUBO01. The sequence continues at coordinate 1,219 of CAYUBO010000086.1, forward strand.
CGGTACCTGTCCGAAGAGATCCACGTGATCTGTGTAAACGGATCCTAATAGTGATAGATCTGCAGTATCTACAACTATGATGAGATCGTAACTTGTTTCACCTTCACTGAACGCAATCTGATTTGAATTTATCTTCCCGTCCTTCGGAACAACGATGATGTTTACCTTCTGATCTTCAACGGTGTAACGAAGCTTATCCACCTCAACTCCATCCTGAAGATTTACTGTGATCACAAAGTTCTGGCTTTCTGCCACTTCCTGTTCAAGCCTCTCAAAATCAGGTAGGAAATTGAGTGATTCCGGCGGTGTCTCCGGACAAATGACCGTCACATTCTTACCGAGTGCCTGAAGGACTTTATAAACCGCTAATGCACTACTCAAACCATCCGGATCCACATTGGCATGCGGGGTGATCAGGATCTTTTGATGGTCCTGAATGGCTTTACTGGCTGCGCCGAGATCTGATGGAGATAATGGCATTTAACTTATTATTATAACACATTTTGATGATCTTATCAATCCTCCCAGGAGAGCCTGTTTTTGGCCTCTTTCTGCCATTTTAGCCCATTTGTGGGAGTATTTTGGCACCATTTGCTAGAGAAAAGAAGTTATCAAAGCAGACCAGGGCTTTTTTTACAAGTAGGAAAGGGTAAAACAGAAAGAATCCCCTACTGCTTTGACTCCACCTTTGGGTCAAATAAGATGCGCTCGATGCGTCCCTGTGATTCATGTAGCGAACCCGTTGGACCACAGAGCTCAGAGAGTTCTTACTTCGCATATACCCTCAATCAAGCGGTGAGGCAAAATGGTCAAACGCGATTTCTCTGCGTCGCAAGGAACGCTGATGAAGCATCACGAACACTTGTTCGCCACGCTATGCGATTGCTTGCAGATGGTGAGATGTCTTTCACATCACCAGATACAATACAAGTGCAAGGTGAATTAAGACGACTAGAACCACCCGAAATAAAGAGGATCGAACAGATACTGAAGTCCGGAATGTATGAAGTTGTTAAGAATGGTTCTTCATCTACTAAGTAACTGGTCGGGGCGACTGGGCTCGAACCAGCGACCACACGGCCCCCAGCCGTGCATTCTACCAACTGAACTACGCCCCGAATGACCAACAGTGTATGGTAAACTGTCTGACTATGAAAAACATTGATGAAAAAATCGAAGCTATTTTTGAGCGCAACAAACGTGTTGAAGCAGACAAGGCATGGGAAACCAGTCTCACACGACACGCTTTCCTTTTTCTGATCACATACGTGACCGCTACATTTCTTCTCTGGTCTGTAAATGCAGATTGGTTCTTCCTCCAGGGACTTGTACCTGCACTAGCGTACCTTCTCTCAACGTGGACGCTTCCGCCGCTTAAGAAATTGTGGATCAGGAAAAACCGATCTTAGAATGGTGATTCGTACCTCGCTTTACCTCCAAGCTGCTCTTCAATCCGGAGAAGCTGGTTGTACTTACAAACACGATCAGTTCTGCTGAGTGATCCTGTTTTAATCTGGCCGGTTTTGAGTCCGACTGCAAGATGAGCAATGAACGTGTCTTCTGTCTCGCCACTCCTGTGACTCACAACTGCAGTCCATCCTTGATCTTGCGTAAGCTTGATTGCATCGACTGTTTCGGTTACGGATCCGATTTGATTAACCTTGATCAATACTGAGTTCACTGCCTTCTTTTCAATTGCCGTATTTATACGCTCCACATTTGTTACAAGAAGATCATCGCCAACAAGTTGCACTTTATCGCCAACTTTTCCCGTGAGTTCCGTGAACCCTTCCCAGTCATCTTCACTGTGACTGTCTTCGATACTTACAAACGGATACGCACCGACAAGCTCGACATAAAAGTCGGTAAGTTCACTGCTGCTCAATTGTTTACCATCAACATCATACGACCCGTCACTATAAAACTCTGAAGCTGCTGCATCTATCCCTATCTGCATCTTCCCTGTGTAACCCGCAGTCTCGATTGCTTTGTTAAGAAAATCGAAAGCCTCCTTTGCACCTTTAACCTGTGGAGCGAATCCTCCTTCATCACCAACAGAAACTGTGTAGCCCGCTTCTTTGAGAAGCTTCTTGAGAACATGAAAAGTCTCAGCGCCTGCACGTAGTGCATCTGTAAATGAACTGAATCCCGTAGGAATAATCATGCACTCCTGGAATGAGAGACCGCTGTCTGCATGCTTCCCTCCGTTGATCACATTCATCATTGGAGTAGGCAGCAATGAAGGATCATCAACTTCAAACTGATCTGCAAGAGACTGCCATAGAGGTTTACCCTCGCTTCCCGCTCTTGCACGACACACAGCCATCGAGACTCCAAGAATAGCATTTGCTCCGAGCTTAGATTTATTCGGAGTACCATCAAGATCGAGCATCTTTTGGTCAATCGTACGATGGTCCCCTACTGGTTGTCCTTTGAGTTCATTTGCAATCACATCGTTGACGTTCCCTACGGCTTTCTGAACGGATTTCCCCCCGTATACAGATTTATCTCCATCCCGTAACTCCAATGCTTCATGCGTTCCTGTGGAAGCCCCTGACGGTACTGCTGAACGCCCGAATGTTCCATCGTCAAGCTCACAATCAACTTCAACTGTGGGATTTCCTCGTGAATCGAGTATTTGTCGTGCAAAGAGAGATGAAATATTTGCCATAATAAGGATGGGAATGATCGGCAAGAATCATACCATGCTCACTATCCTTTCAAAGCGGAGAATTTATCGGCGCTTCTTTACTCTTCTCTGCAGTACTGTTGTGTACCCGGCAAGAGCAAGCACAGCGATAGCTTCTGATCCTAACCCTGATCCAGGAAGCTGCGTTGGCAAAGATGATTCCTGCCCCTGTCCGATAATCGGTTCCGGATCTGGTTCCGGCTCTTCAATCACTTCTCTTTCTTCTTTTCGCTCCTGTCTCCGTGCTTCTATCTCCTCCAGTCTCTGCTTGCGTTCTTCCTGCCTTCTTAGTCGCTCACGCCACCTCTCCTCTGCAGCATCTGAAGATTGTGCAAGATTTTTTTCATCTGTAGTCAGAACTGCAACCTGATCTGGATCTTTATCTTTGTAGAGATCCCACCAATCCCCTGCCCATACAACTGCAGCAAGTTCTTGCTCCCAATGGAACTGCTGCGTTTCACTTGTGACTGCAAGCGCAGCGTAAGGAACAAACGCAACAAGAAGCAGTATGATGCGTTGTTTTCTTCGGCGAATGACATTCAGACAGAACCCGACTAACAGAACAAACCCCACTGCAACAGCAGGTAACGTCCAGGACCACGTGTAACCATCATAAAATTTTACAAAACCCGCGTCCTGCAAAGTAGCACCCTGAACTGCCAGCCAAAGAAGTAACATTAGTGCCGGAATCCAATGAAGTATTCTGAATGAATAATCTGCTCTTCTCTTCTTAAATAATCTTGAAAGAGTAAGAGGATATATAACTGTAAGAACAAATAGAATGCCCCACGGCAAAGCGCCTTTGGGTAATGTCGGAAGAGTTGATAAAAGTATTCCGGTTACTACCATTACGACGCCGAGGACAAATACGAGAAATGTTTCGAGGTGATGTTTTAGGGGCATAGGACAGCAGATTTTCCCCGTGAGGTTTTGGCCTGTCAAGGATCAGTTACAGAGGCAAAATCTGCACTCAGCATGATTCACGTCAACAAAGCAGTTATTGGCTTCTAATAGGGCTCTTTGAGTTCAAATGACTGTGGAACATAAGCTTGCGCTTTTTTTAGCTTGTTGATTTAGAGCCAATGCCTGTGCCAGAAGTAGACAATCATCGCGATGAGTAGAAGGCCCATCAAGCCAAGAATCCCAAGGAAAGCAAGCGGCTGACCCTGCATAGGCAACGTCACATTCATTCCATAAAGACCGGTGAAGAATGTTAGAGGAAGCATTGTCACGGAAAAAATTGTGAGCAGTTGCACTATTGCATTTGTACGGTGACTCAACCATGACTCATGTGTGTCCTGCAATGCATCAATCATCTCCTTAGCTGTATCCAAAAGAGCCCACTGTCTCTCAATGGCATCAAGAATGTCATCAAAATAAAGGGCTAACTCTTCTGGAACGAACTTCTTATTTTTGTGCTCGAGTGTTGCTATTAGTGTTCTCTGTGGAAGAAGAATAGCTCGCATAGAAATAATATTACGTTTGGTCGTCATGATATCCCGAAGAAGATCAACTTCTTCTTCATTCTCAAACAGCTCATCCTCCATTCTTCTGATTTGTTTTGTGACTGTGTCTACGAGTGGGAACACATCTTCAAAGAAGTGTCGCATGAGTTCGTAGAGGAAAAAACCTGTTCCGTGTTGGAGTTATTCTTCTTTCATTTCGTCTGACGTCTGTAACTTCCTCCACAACCCATCAAGGATAGGGATACGTCCTTCATGAAGAGTTACTATGTAATCCTGTCCAAGGAAGATATTCACCTCTTCTTTTGCAACTCTCCCCTGCTTCGTCATATACGGAATATGAAATACCAAAAATAGATAATCGTCGTACTCCTCTACCTTCGGTCTTTCGTGCGCAGAAAAACAGTCCTCTACATCCAATTCGTGGAATCCATACTTTTTTTGTAGCTCAGCTAACTCCTTCTCAGAAGGGGTCGGATCATCATGCCACGTGATTCCAGCGTGCGTAAGCGAGCGCATGGTTTTGAAGTGGTACGTCTAGAGCAACCGTCAGGTTCCATGACTTGGTACATTGAAACTTTATTTGTGAGCTCATGCAAGCAATTCCCAACATCATTTTCTCTTCTTTTTCTTTGGAAGGTACTGTTCACGAGGATCATCAACCTTCACTTTCGGCAGTTCCTCGTAATGCTTCGCTCTAAATAGCTTGTACTGCATGAATAAATAGAATACCAATAATCCTGCCCATATAAGCCATAGGAATCTCATTGAGACAAAACTTATTTGCTCCACTCGTGACACAACTAGAAATAATCCGACCACTCCGAACCACAGAGTCGCTGTTGGCCAGCTTTTGCTTAGTTTTCTAGTGACTGGATTTGTAAGTCTCCTGCGCCAGATTCGAACAATTACTGAAGCAAGAAC